>JAFMRP010001096.1 GCA_017354095.1 Ktedonobacteraceae bacterium | reverse complement strand
CTGCCTAAGAAGCAGGGGACCTATCAGAGGCAGATTCGTGCACACGAGGCTACCACGAAAACGGCTCAGCGAGCGAAAGTGCCTTCCCCATGGAAGATGAACATGGGGCTCACGCACGTGGCAGATTCGCGCAGGCGAAGCGAAGAGAGAAGGGCCCGCAGCGGTAGTGAATCGAATGCCGACAAGCACCGCAAAGGGAGAGAAGTTCATGCCTCTAGCAAAGCGCGGGAGCAGCCTGGCGAGGACTACGCGCGCGACCTGCAAGCGGGGCATCGTCCGGCTGAGCATCTTGGTATGGGGGGAGCCTCGCCGCATGGTATCGGGTATCCGGCCAGCGAGATCAAAGAGCTGCATACACTGCTGGCCGACCTGACGGATGACGAATTGAAGAGTCTCGTTGTATTGCCAACCGGTACGCACCTGGAGCAGGGAGCAAAATACATCGATCTCCACCACCTGGAGCGCGGTGAGTTTACCGCTCCGGGTGATACAGTAGCCGAGGCAGATAGTTACTATGTTGCCAAGAAAGATACCGACTATGTGCTCTGGAATCGGTTGAACCAGATAACCGAGCCAGCGCGGCTCGATGAGCCTGGGGAGGAGCCATAGCGGACCGGCCCCCGCCGCATCCGGCCACCCGCAAGGGCAGGAGCCATAGCGGACCGGCCCCCACCGCATCCGGCCACCCGCAAGGGGTGGCCTTACATATCCCGCGGGCAGGGGATGGTGAGCCTGAGGAACTTGTTTCCCGCGCCGGGATTGGCGCGGGATTTTTTTCGGGCAAGGACCCGGTGGGGACATGATATAATGCGGCTGAGGTGGCTGGCTATCAGGCACGCTCTGAAGGAGAACATTTGATGAAACAAAGGAGCATGGTGAGGTGACAGTAGAACAGGTTCGCATTGCGTTTCAGCAGCGGGTGCCGATGCGCGATGGTGTGACCCTCTCGGCCGATATTTATTTTCCCGCGAGCACCATGGGCGAGCAGCGCTGGCCGGTTATTCTGACGCGCACCCCATATGTGAAGGCTGATGGCAGGCTGGTGGAGATTGGCAGGTTCTATGCCGGGCATGGTTACGTCTTTGTGGCGATGGATGTGCGAGGGCGCGGGGATTCTGAGGGCAAGTTTGTGCCGTACTTCAACGAAGGGCGCGACGGTTATGACGCGATCGAATGGTGCGCGGCCCAGCCCTGGTCGAGCGGCGCGGTTGGTACGATTGGCGGCTCTTATGGGGGGCGTATTCAGTGGTTAGCGGCGCTGCTGGCGCCGCCGCATCTGCGCGCCATGGTCGCCCGGGTCGCCCCTTCAGATCCATTCGTTGAAACGCCCACAGGCCTGCCATCGCCTATGCATCTGTGCTGGCTGCACCTGGTCAACGGGCGCGTCAACCAGGTCATGGGCGCCATCAACTGGGCGGAGGTTTATGAGCATCTGCCGCTGTTGACCATGGATGAAAAAGCAGGTATTGCCAGTGCGCCCTGGCGCAGCGACATCGCGCATTCTCAACTTGACGAGTACTGGGAGCCGTTATGTTATCAGAAAAATTTCAACCGCGTCAATGTGCCGGTGCTGCATATTTCTGGCTGGTATGATGATGAGCAGATTGGCACGCCCCTCAATTTCGCCGGCATGGTCGAGCGTGGAGCCACGCCCGAGGCGCGAGCAGGCCAGCGTTTGCTGATGGGTCCGTGGGGGCACAACGTCAACGCGACCTCGAAGCTGGGTGAGGTTGATTTTGGGGACAGCGCGTTGATTGATCTGAAGGCGGAGGAGTTGACCTGGTTTAATCGCTGGCTGAAGGGCCAGCAGAGGGATCTCAGCGCGGATGCCAGGGCGCCTGTGCGCATCTTCGTCATGGGTGCCAACACCTGGCGCAACGAGCAGGAGTGGCCCCTGGCGCGCACACGCTGGACGCATTACTACCTGCACAGCGGTGGGAGGGCCAACAGTCGTTTTGGCGATGGGTGGCTTTCGACCGAGGCGCCGAAGGGCAGCGAGCCAGGCGATGTCTATAGTTACGATCCCGGGCGGCCTGTACCGTTTATTACCGAGCCAACGTCCAGCCAGATTGGGGGGCCCGACGATTACGCGGCCATCGAGCGGCGCGACGATGTGCTGGTATATGTAAGCGAGCCACTGAGCGAGGATATGGAAGTGACCGGTCCGATTAAGGTCGAGCTCTATGCCTCCTCGTCTGCTGTGGATACCGATTTTATGGCCATGTTGATTGACGTGTGGCCCAACGGGTTTCGCCAGCGCCTGTGTGATGGGATGGTGCGCGCGCGTTTCCGCGATGGGATGGAGCGGCCTGAGTCGATCGAGCCGGGACAGGTGTATCGCTACCAGATTGACTGCTGGAACACCTCGCAGGTCTTCAAGGCAGGACATCGTATCGGGCTGCAGATCACGTCCAGCGCCTTTCCCAAGTTTGATCGCAATCTGAACACCGGGGAGGCATTGGGGCAGACCAGCGAGTTTGTGAGCGCGGAGCAGCGCATCTATCATGATGGGCAATATGCGTCGGTATTGTTGCTGCCGGTCATTCCATAGCGGGAGGGATGGGGCGGACCGGCCACCTTGATATTCCGACTCCCAACGCCACTCGCG
>JAFMRP010001095.1 GCA_017354095.1 Ktedonobacteraceae bacterium | reverse complement strand
CAACCTCGCGCGTGCGAAAGCGGATGAGAGCGAGATTCAGGCCGTCGCTGCGGCACTGTCTCACTGTGTAGACCAGTGGGAGATGGCGCTGCCGGCTGCCATGATGTCAATTGGAGCGGGTGGAGATCTGCCAGAATGGCATATTCATGGCGATTATCATGCGCTCAACCTGCGTTTTCGGGATGACGGTGTGGCAGCTGTGCTGGGGCTGGAAGCTTCGCACTGGGAGAAGCGTATTTTTGAGGTGGCGTACGCGCTGTTTTCTTTCAGTGCTCTGGCCTGGGAGCCAACCGAGTCCCTGGCGCGTCCGCTGGTCAAGCGTGGCTTTGACCCGGAAAGTGCGCGGCGCTTTTTGAAAGGCTATGCGGAGTTCTGCTCGCCAGTAAAGGGCGAAGCAGAACTGTTGGCGGATGCTGTTATGGTCATGGTGCCGGTCGCGACTATCAATGGTCCGCTGGAAGACCTGTTTTACGCGCAGGAGACGCTGGACGAGACGTTGATTGAGGATATTATGGAGCGATTGACCTGGGCGGCCTCGTTGCCGGCCTGGCTGGCTCGTGTACGCCATTCAATCGCAGAGATGTGGGATTGACGTGCAGTTGATCAGCAGGAGCATATTTGCTGCCAGTGGTCCTGGAACGTGTTGCGCTGCGGCATGAGCATGCATCAACTGGAAGAATAGAACCAGCATAAGAATGATCAGCAGTATCAGGCTAATGCCGATAATAACTGTCCACTTCGGGTGGAATAGAGGGCTGCTGGCCACGCTAGATGGCGTAACGCCAGAAGAGGGTCCACCGGGCATGACCGTAACGGGTGGTGTGCGTGGGGGAGCTGTGGCGGTAGCAGTAGCTGTATGGCGAGCCTGGGCGGGACCGTTCTGCGACACGGCATGAGGCGTTCTGGCAGTTTGATGCTGTGGCGCAGGCTGCTGCATGAGCATCGCCTGTTGTCCTTTTTGCGGGAATTTGACGACCATCGTTTGTTCGTCCGCGATATCCCCTGGATTGTTTCTGGGGGAAGGCTGTTGTGGCCCAAGTTGTGTGCCGCAACGTGGGCAAAACTGGGCACGTGGTGCCAGCGGACTGTTACAGCGCGGGCAGGTGGGTGCTGGTTGTGGTGCGGGCCGAGCATCCTGTTCTTGAGCGGCCTTGGCGGCCTGAAGGGCGTCGTAAGCGCCTTGCAGATCCGGTTGTGTACTATGCGGATCGATGGGTTGGGCCGAAGGTTGAGGCGTTCGAGGCAAGGCTGCCATCACCGTCCGTAGCTCATTCGCGAAATCTTTCACGAGCTGGTAGCGCTCCTGAGGCCGCATGGCCATTGCGCGCTGGACGATGCTGTTGAGTCGATCGAGCAGGCCTGGTGGTAGTGTACCAAGCTGGGCCAGATGTTTTGAGTGACGAGGTGATGGTTTTGGTGGTTTGGTGACGCCCAGCCTGAACTGGCGCAACTCATTCGCTTCTGGCGGCGTTGCTGGCGGATTTTTGGCCAGGCGGTCCTGTAGTGACGGTAGATCGGGTTGACGCAATTGTATGGACTGATTGCGCACGGAGACGCTGGGCGGCTCATGCGCCACGAGGGCGAAGTAGAGTGTGCTGCCCAGTGCATAAACGTCGGAACGAGTATCGGTGCCGCTGCCGCCTGGGTATTGCTCTGGCGGGGCATAGCCAGGGGTGCCCTGATGGCGGATGAAGAAGAGCGTTCGTGCTCCATCGGCTGCCGCTTTTGCGTTGCCCAGGTCTACAAGGACGGCGGTGCCATTGGGAGTAATGCGAATATTATCGGGTTTGATGTCGCGATGGATCACGCTGGGATGCTGGCTATGCAAGAACATTACGGCATCACAGATGGAGAGAATCCATTGCATAATCTGCGATAGTGGTATGACCTCGTTGCGCTGGCGGGCTATGCGCACGTGATCGGTCAGGTCACGACCCTCAATGTAGTTCAGTACGATGTAGTAGCGTCCATCCTCCATGAAGGAGTCGATAAAAGCTGGCAGGTTGGGGTGGTGTAATCGGCTCAGTACAGCGGCTTCGTGTTTCAGTTGTTCCTGCCCGCTGGAACCTGTGACCAGGTATTCTTTTACGGCGCACGGCTGACTTGTGGCCAGATCGGTGGCTAAGTACACATGTCCGAAGCCGCCGCTGCCCAGGACACGCTCGATACGATATTTGCCGTGTAGTACTGTGCCCGACGGGACTGTTTCTATCATCAAAACCTCCAGCAGGTTGCCCTTGTAAAGGGCTGACCCCCCTCAATTTGTCGCGCGCCGCTATACATTAGCTATCGGGCAAAAAAATATCGCCACCCGATGAGATCTGTGATAATATGCAGATGTTTTCGCTTTCCTGCAATCGCATTATACACCAAGTTCCCAGAACGTGCACACGCCATGGAACAAATGTCTAACATTCGCCAGAAGGAACGTACAGATGCGCACCGGTTTTATCTTTGACGAGCGTTTTCTTGCCCATGATACAGGGGTAGAGGATGTTGTTGAGATGCGTCACGGGTCGTTTCGTATCTCGCCAACGCCTCATCCCTCCTCACTATTTATTACGCAGCGGACGAAAGAAATTCTCGATGGATCTGGTCTGACAGCACAAATG
>JAFMRP010001094.1 GCA_017354095.1 Ktedonobacteraceae bacterium | reverse complement strand
ATAACCAGTACAACCCGCGCATCTTCAAGTTCAAAGCCTCCGGCCGGACGTGCAACCACTGGGACGCCTCGGGCTTGGGTGGTGGTCCCCCGAGTCCGCAGCATGAGTGGCTCAAGCTCTATCTCAGTCGGCTTGCCGAGCGCCTCGGCTACACCGCAACGCCCGAACATCCGCCAACGAGGGCAGACGTGTTCGTGCACGAGTGCTCGTACTGTCTGGAAGTACAGCTGCGACCCACCCAGTTCCGCCAACGCACGGCCTCGCGCGAGGGCAAGGGCGCCAAGGTGTGCTGGCTGATCCGTGAAGGCTTGGATACAGAGCAGGCACGCAAGGCGTTGTTCGGCTTGCCAGCGGTTCGCTTCCGTGTAGTTGATGAGGCTAATCCGGCGCAGCTTGTTACGCCGTGGACGGAACCTGATAACCACCTGCCCAGCGAGCACGCTCGAGTGCAGGTGTTTGGCACTGTCGCCTATCTCAAGCGGTACCGCAGATCGAAGAAGCTGCCAGCGTTCGAAACTCGCACCGTGGCTGGCCCAGTGTTCTTTGATGAGATTTTCTCCGGCCAGCGACGATGGTATCGACCCAACGTGCTTGGGCGGAAGTCTGGCGTATGGGCGCTGCGAAGCGACGTATCGATCTACTTCGCTGGGCGACAGCAGCGAGGCTGAGCCGGGTCACCCCATCCCGGGCGGGGTACGGGTCCCCTGCTCTTTTCAGCACCACACTCATACACTCATACGTGCGCTCCTGCTCGTGTGCTTTCTATGCAGTGCAACAGATGCAACAGTTGGCTCTTGACAACCGATTTCGCGATCGTCTATTCTAATAATAGTTTAATTATGAAGCAGTACTTGAACGCGTCCGAAGTGGCGAAGCTTCTCCGGGTCGATCGCGCAACAGTCTCGCGTTGGCTGAAGAAGGGGCATATCCCCAAGGCGATCCGGATTGAAGGCAAACAACAATGGCGAATACCGATCAGTTCGTATGAAGAGCTGGTCCGACGACAACAACATGAAAGTCATTAGCTTTTCCATATTCAAAGGTGGCACGGGCAAGACGACGAGCAGCGTCAATACCGCTGTTGCACTTGCGAACAAGGGCAAGCGGGTCCTCCTGGTTGATCTCGACCAGCAAGCCTCCGCTACCCGATATCTTGACCTAGATCCAGAGCAGATTCCCAGTCTGTACGAGATCTATATGGGTGCCAAGCCAGCGGCGCTTGCGATCAAGAAGACCAAGCATGGCGTCGATATGCTCACCTCCAACGCCCTGCTTGCGGCGATTGAAGAGGCACTTGAGCCTGGAGACGAGCTGAAACTGGACGAGTTCCTGACCCCGCTGAAGCCAAGTTACGACTTCATCTTAGTAGATACACCACCAGGAAAGGCTATGTTAGCGTTTAACGGTCTTGCGGCGGCTGACCTGATCGTTATCCCCGCTTCCGCTGAGCGGATGGCTGTAGACGGTGTTGGTGACCTCATCAACCATGTCCAGCGCATTATGTGGAACAAGTTTTCCCTCAGTCATCAAGAGTTACGCATCCTCTTTACCATGTATCGGGCCACCACATCGCACTCACCTGCTATTGTGAGCAACGCTCGCAAGATTTGGCGCGAGAACATTCTGCCGATGAAGATTCCGCACTCAACAGTGTTCTCTCGCTCGTACGATCTGAAAACCCCCGTTGCCAAGCTTGAACCCAAGCACCCAGGCGCACTCGCCTATGGTCTGTTTGCCGAGTGGTTGATTAAGTACAATGAAGACAACAGCGTATAGAAGTATATGAAGAAACCGCGCATTGAAGACTTTGATCCTGCTGCAGCTGAGCGAAAGCTCGGTTCGCCGCTGGATGATATGCCACAGATCGTGAAGCCGGCAGCAAGGGAATCAGCGGCAGTCAAACAAATGTCGCCAAGTGCGCCACGTGCCGAGCAGGCTATGAGACCAACTGAAAGCCCTGCCCTGCCGGCTCCAGACAATGCAATAAGCAAGAAGAGCCCCAAATCAAAACCGCATAACGGTCGCGCGTACGAGCGCCGGACCTTCGATTTCTATGCTGACCAGATCGCTTTCCTCACGAGACGCTCTCTTGAAGACCGGCTGGCTGGCGGCGAAGGAAGCATGAATGCTATGGTCCGAGAAGCACTTGATAACTACATCAAAGAAAAGTCCCCTGCAAAGTAATCTACTGGTTGTCGAGAGGACACACTCATACACTACTACACTCGCACACTCATAAGTGTACACACTCATACACTTAGTAGTGTCCGAGTGTACGCATGTCTACGTGTATGAGTGTTGAAGTGTGCACACTCGCACATGCTAACACTCGCACACGTATGAGTGTGAACGTTTTGACACTCGTACACGTTGACACTCTGACACGTTGACGTGTTTACAGCGAAATGAGCAGTGTGTTTCTATGGATCAGACAGTATCGCACTATGCGGTACTCAAGCAGACGAGGTAGCCGCCGTTTCCTATTTTAGGTTTGCGAATAATAACGGACTGACCTACCCGCGATCGAAGTGACCGAGTGACCGAAGCAACGAATGATTGCCCATGAGCAATCTAGGAACAGCACAAAGGTGGAGACACCCTGTTAGTCTCAGTAC
>JAFMRP010001093.1 GCA_017354095.1 Ktedonobacteraceae bacterium | reverse complement strand
CCTGTATGTCCGTTTCCCACTGGCCGATCGCCCGGGTGAATACCTGCTCGCCTGGACAACGACCCCCTGGACGCTGGCCGCAAACGTAGCTGCCGCCGTTCACCCCGACCTGCCCTACGTCAAAGTGGAGCAAGACGGCGAGTTCTACTATCTGGCGGAGGCGTTACTGCCAATCCTGAAAGCACTCAAAGGGCGCGACAAAGGAGACTACCACGTCGTTGAGACGCTCAAAGGCAGCGACATGCTAGGTTGGAACTATCGTGGCCCTTTTGACGAGCTACCAGCGGAGCAAGACGTCACTCACACCGTCATTGCCTGGAAGGAAGTCAGCGCGAGCGAGGGTACCGGCATTGTGCATATCGCACCGGGCTGTGGCCGCGAAGACTTCGCCCTCTCAAAGGAATTCAACCTGGCGGTCATCGCTCCCGTCGACGATTTCGGCGTCTACCTGCCTGGCTATGACTGGCTCAGTGGACAACCAGCCGCAGACGTCGGGCAGCAGATAGCCGAAAATCTGACCCAAAAAGGCCTGCTCTATCGCCCGCAGAACTATAAGCACCGCTACCCCACCTGCTGGCGCTGCCATACAGAGCTGATCTTCCGCCTGGTTGATGAGTGGTACATCTCGATGGAGCACCTGCGCTACGAGATCATGGAGAGCGTACGCCAGGCCCGGTGGATCCCTGCCTTCGGCTTTGAACGAGAGATGGACTGGCTGCGCAACATGGACGACTGGATGATCTCAAAAAAGCGCTACTGGGGCCTGGCTCTACCGATCTTCGACTGCCCGGCATGTGGCACCTTCGAGATACTCGGCAGCAAGGAAGAACTGAAGGAGCGCGCGGTAGCCGGCTGGGACGAATTCGAAGGACACACTCCACACCGCCCCTGGGTGGATGCCGTCAAAATCAATTGTAAGCAATGCGGTGCACCCGTATCGCGTATCAAAGACGTCGGCAATCCCTGGCTGGATGCCGGCATCGTCCCTTTCTCAACGCTCAACTATCGCAGCAATCCCACATACTGGCGCAAGTGGTTCCCAGCTGACTTCGTTACAGAGTCTTTCCCCGGCCAGTTCCGCAACTGGTTCTACTCCATGCTGGTAATGAGCACGGTTCTGGAGAAAACACCCCCCTTCCAAACGCTCTTTGGTTATGCCACCATCATGGACGAGTTTGGTGCGCCTATGCACAAATCGACGGGCAATATGATCGTCTTCGACGAAGCGGCCGAGCGCGTGGGTGCGGACACGATGCGCTGGCTCTATATCAATCATCCCCCTGAGGTCAACCTGAACTTCCCACGTATCCCCAGCGAAGAGGATATGCAGAAGGCACAGGAGACAGATATGCCGGTGCGCCTGAGCGATAAATGGATGCTGGCACGGCGTGTTCAGGATAAGATCTGGAACGTCTACTGGTTCTTTGTCACCTATGCCAACATCGACCGCTTTAACCCGACCGAACATCAGTTACCAGTCTGGCAACGCAGCGCACTCGATCGCTGGATTCTCTCAGAACTGCAGCAGACAATTCGTGCCGTTATCGATGGTTTCGAGCAGTACGACACTACCAGGCCAGCAGAAGCGCTTCAAGAGTTTCTGGACAATCTCTCTAACTGGTACCTGCGGCGCAGTCGCGAGCGCATCTGGAAAACCGGTATGGATAACGACAAGGTGGCAGCCTATCTTACTCTCTATGAGAGCCTGACTACGCTCATCACCCTGCTCGCTCCCATCATGCCATTCACTACCGAAGAGCTCTATCAGAATCTCGTGCGCAGGGTCAACGCCTCGGCACCACTCAGCGTCCACCTCTGCGACTGGCCACAGGTAAATGAAGAGCTGATTGATGAGCAGTTGGAACAGGAGACACACCTGGTGATGCGTATTGTCGGCCTGGGACGCGCGGCGCGCGAGAAGGCTCAGATCCGCGTACGCCAGCCACTTAATGCCCTGCATGTACGCGTTCCCAACCCATCTGAAGAAGGAGCTCTCACGCGGCTGAGCAACCAGGTGCTGGAAGAGCTGAATATCAAACGGCTGGAGCTAATGACCCAGGATAGCGATATGCTAGCCTACACGCTCAAGCCAAAAGTGAAGGTCCTTGGTCCGAAATACGGTCCATTAGTCCAGAAGATTCTGGCGCTCTTCAAATCGTTCAATGCGCAAGAAGTACAGATGGCCGCCCAACAACTGAATGAAACAGGCTCGCTCATTGTCGCGATTGGCGATACCCAGGTTGAACTGACCGCCGATGAAGTGGAAGTCAGCTCAACTGCTCGCACCGGCTACGTCACCGCCGAAGAGCGTGGTTATATTGTGGCTTTGGAAACGACCATTACACCAGAATTGCGCGAGGAAGGGCTGGTGCGCGACCTGACACACTTCGTGCAGGATATGCGCAAAAAAGCTGGACTGAATATTGAGGAGCATATCGGTCTGGCTATCTATACCGACGTTGAGCTGGCCAACATCCTGATTGATTACATGAACGAGATCCGTCAGGAGACGCTGGCAGATAACCTGCTGCTCTCCATCACCCAACGTGACCTTCCTTCTTTTAAGGAGATCTACCGCGAAAAAATCGCGCCTGATTCCTTGAAGAAATTGGAAAA
>JAFMRP010000226.1 GCA_017354095.1 Ktedonobacteraceae bacterium | reverse complement strand
AGATGTTGCGTGAGGGGCGCAGAGGCGATATGATCGAACTCTTCTTCACACAGGCAGTCGGGATGCCTGCTGAGTTCGTCGCTTCCATGCGTCAGTCCCCGTTCTGGGCGGCTCAAGAGACGTTCGCCCCCACGCTCGTCAATGACGCGATCCTCATGGGCCATGGCACCTTCAAGCTCCCAAAAGAGCGCATAGCAAAAGCTATGTGCCCAACCCTGGTTATAGACGGAGGGACGACCCCGTGGCTCAGCCACGCTGCGGATGCTGTTGCCGGTACCCTGCCCAATGCGCGGCGCTACACCATTGCAGGTCAGCCGCACAACGTCGCCGACGAGGCTATGGCCCGCGTGCTGGTGGAGTACTTTCAGGCCTGAGCCGAAACGAAACACAGTTCTCCAGACCTTTGCGGGGACTGTGCCATGAACGAAGAAAGAGAGAGAGATGCAACACAGCATTTCACAAGACACTCCATCCAGTGGAGCGAAGCTGACCAGAGTATTGCTTGCCTGTGGCATCATTGCTGGTCCTTTCTATATCGTCGTAGGTCTGATCCAGGCCCTCACGCGTCCTGGTTTCGATCTTCTCCACCATGATCTTAGCCTGCTCGCTAATGGCAGCTTAGGCTGGATTCAGATCAGCAACCTGATCGTGTCCGGTCTGCTGGTTCTCGCCTACGCACTTGGAATGCGCCGGGTTCTGCACGACAGCCGGGGCGGAACCTGGGGACCTCTGCTGGTAGGCATCTATGGATTAGGTTTGATTGGTGCTGGTATCTTCATTGCTGATCCTGCCGCCGGATTTCCTCCTGGAACCCCAGCTGATGCCCATACCGTGAGCTGGCATGGTCTCCTGCACTTCATCACCGCTGCCATCGGGTTTCTCGCACTGATCGCAGCATGCATGGTGATGGCTCGTCGCTTTGCCTCTCAGGGTCTCCCGGGATGGACAATCTATTCGGTGGGAAGCGGCCTCCTCTTCTTCGCCGCCTTTGTTGGGGTCGCCACAGGCTCGGGCCAACCCTGGAGCGTCATGGGCTTTTGGATCGGGATCGTATGCATCTGGGCATGGGTCTTGCTACTGGCGGCCCGGCTGAGAAAGGAAGCCAACACATGAAATTTCGTGCCAGAGTAGAACTGCATGGGAAGACGGCGACAGGGATCCAGGTTCCGTCGGAGGTTATTGAGGGCCTGAAGTCGAGCAAGCGGCCACCAGTTTGCGTCACGATCAACGGTCATACCTACCGAAGCACGGTGGCTCCTATGGGTGGGGGGTTCCTGCTCCCTGTCAGCGCAGAGAACCGCAAACTGGCTGGGGTCGAGGCTGGCGATGAGGTAGAGGTCGAGATCGAATTGGATACTGAGCCACGCGAGGTGACGATGCCCCCCGATTTCAAGGACGCTCTCGACCGTGACGAGGATGCCAGACGTTTCTTCGATGGGTTGTCCAAAAGCTCCAGGCTGCGAGTCGTGCTCTCCATCGAGGGAGCCAAAACAGCCGAGACAAGGCTGCGACGTATCACGAAAGCCGTCAGCGAACTCCGCGAGGGACGAGCCTAGCGCGAGTTGCGCGAGAAGAAATTGCGATCTCCCAAACCGGCTCTAATGCGGCCTTGCATGGAGCCGATTTGGAGCGTTTCTTGTGGAAACCAGGGGAGGCTTTCCACGCTGGGAAGAGGGATCTCTCTTTTTCCCACGCGATGCGCAACGAGCGGAGAGGTGAATGACCGAAGGGGCACCAGGACGGATCAGTGCAGCAACCTTGCTCTGGCGGGGGGAAAGAAGATAGAATATAACTACCCAAGGCCCCAGAGAGGGGCTGGGCAAAGCTAATGCATGTCAAGTCCCAATAAAATGGTTCTCCCGCAGAAATAGTGCTCAGCAATTCACGGAATCTACTACAAAGCGCACGCGGAACAGTTACGAAAGCAAATTCTTTCTAGGAAGGCACTTGCAATACCCTGTAGGTGTCCTCAAGCGTTCTGGCAACACCTTTTTCGAGAAATCGATCTTATTGCTGAGCACGACAAGTGATACTGTTGGCAAACTTTTGTTGGGTTTAAGCAACGAAGGCCGCGAACCGAGACGTTCGCGTTTTGGCAAGAGGCTCTCCAGCCAACCAGACGAGGACGCGCCTGAGATTCAGAGCGGTTGCAATGACCAGATCCTGGAAGTGGGTTTTCGACATGTCCCGATAACGGCTTCGACGCATTCCAAATGCTCGCACTCCTTGGGAGATCGTTCCCTCAATCCCGGATCTGGCGCGATAGATCTTCCAGAATGTCGCACCTTTTTGACGTGTTCGGATTGAATGTCTCGCTTGATGATGCTCTTGCATACGGATAGTAATTGTTCGACGAGGTGCAGTCGTCCAGTGAGCTTTCACGGGACAAAGTCTGCAATCTTTGATGGAAAACGTGATCTTGATCACCCGATTGTCCCGACGATCAATGGCTCTCGTCCAGCTCAAACTCTTCCGCCCGGCTGGGCACGTCGCTTTTTGTGCTTCCCAATCAAACTGGAAACTCCCAGCATCAAAGCCCTGTCGCTCTTTTGCCTGCCACTTGTGATCTGCCCGCGTCGGTGCGATGAGATCAATCCCATACTCGCGACGACTCTGGACAAATTGCTTGGCCTCTGCATCATTGGTATCGGTGAGATGCTCTTTGGGCAACAACTGTTTGTCTCTCAAGGCTTGATGAATCATCGGTGTCACATCTACATCGCCGTTTCCCGCTCGACTCGTCTCCACATGGGGAATGAGTCGGGGAGCATCTTCATCACCACTCTCGGTTCAGTGTACCTTCTATCCGACCCACCAACTCGTCAGTTTGTGTCCGTAGGTCGCCTCGATAGCGTAGGGGGAACAGATCATTTGAGCTGCGGGTGGGATACTTTCATCCTCGCGGAAGCGCCAGCGGCCATCGAGCCGTTCAAATTGCTGAACCCAAACGCGCCGTAAGATCTCCACTGCCCGCACATGCCGTAACCAGTTCACCTCTGGTGTCGTGAAAATCGCCTCCAGCAGAGCAGCACCGTCTGCTCCAACCGTTTCGACGAACTCCCTCCGCTTCTCTTTTCCTTTGGGGAGACGATATTCTTCAATGCGGTGTGTGTAGCGCTCATACCATTCCTCTGGAGCAAAAGAATGAAGCCACTCGGGAGCCACCTCCGCCAAGCTATTGAGAGCTGCACGGCATCCGTTTCACCAACACACACCACCCGATTCATCGCCCGCACCGCAGCCAGCACATGGGTGGCATCTGTTCGTTGTCGGCCTCTTGCTTTGAGGAGTCCACGTCGCTTCAATTCATTGAGCATGGTCTCGAACAGCAGGCACTCAGCATTGCCTTGGATGAGCCGTGCGCGAAATTCGCAGAGCACTGAAAAATCAACCCCCTCATCTTCAAGTTCTCAGTTCAGAGCATACTTCCAATCGATGCGTGTGCGCACTGCCTCAGCGGCCTGTCGGTCGGAAAGTCCTTCGGCGAATTGCATAAGGGTCACCAGCGCCAGCTTCCAGGGCGCAAGCGCGGGCTGACCGTCTTTGGGAAACAAATCAGCGAACATCTCATCTTGGAAAAGCACCCCAAGCTCATCTCGCATCTGGATAAAGGTGCTGCCCTTTGGGCATGCTGCTTTGGCTACACGAGCGGTTTCTTGCGGAACAGGTCCAATGATGTCTGGCTTGAGCGACATGACGATTTTCTCCTTCTCCCAATTTGACCATTTCCTCTTTAGAGAGGAGTTCTTTCTCGTCATGTCACTTTAGGAAGATTCACCAACAGTGGGTCATGCGCCAGGGCGCACCACCGCGCATGAAAAAGGGTAGAATGCTAGCAGGGCGGGTAACGCCAGAGATCGGTTGGATACTCGCGCCGCGAGCCGGACCAGCAGTGTGATCCAGGATGCCCCGCAAGCACCACCGTCTGTCGCTCCCATTTGGGAAGCACGCAAGGGAGCATTTGATCCAGCTTGGGTATCCCGTCACTCGTCCATGTTTGTCTGGAGGTGAACGATGAACGTCGTGTATGAGAGGTGCGCGGGACTGGATGTCCACAAGAAAATGGTTGTAGCGTGTGCGAGCGCTATTGATTCATCAGGCCAGCGACACAAAGAGCGACAAACGTTTTGTACCATGACGCCAGACCTGCTTCGATTGCGCCAGTGGCTCAAAGATTTGGGGATCACCCATGTCGCCATGGAAAGCACAGCAAATTACTGGAAACCCATCTTTCATGTGCTGGAAGGCCATGTGGAAGTGTTGGTCGTCAATGCCCAGCACTTGCGCAGCAGTCCCTGGTCGCAAGACCGACCTCAAGGATGCCGAATGGATCGCCGATTTGTTGCAACATGGTCTGCTTCGTCCCAGTTTTGTGCCCCCTATCTGGCAACGAGAGGTCCGTGAACTGACGCGCTATCGCATGAGCCTTACGGAGGAACGCACCCGTCTGATCAACCGGCTGCAGAAGACCTTGGAAGAGGCCAACATGAAGCTGGCTTCGGTCGCGAGCGATATCATGGGCAGATCGGCGCGCGACATGCTCACTGCCCTACTCGCTGGAGAAGTCGATCCTGCTGTCTTAGCCGAACTGGCTCGGGGCAGGATGCGCGCGAAACGCGAATTGCTTACGCAAGCCTTACAAGGGCAGCTCAAACCCCATCATGGCTTTCTGATCGGAGAACAGCTTGCCGACATCGACACGCTTGATGAAGCCATTGAGCGCCTGAGCACAGAGATTGCTGAGCGCTTACGTCCCTATGAGCATCAGATCCAGCGACTCTCGACGATTCCAGGAATGAAGCGGCGCCTGGCAGAAATCATCCTGGCCGAGATAGGAGCGGATATGAGCCGTTTTCCCGATGTGCGGCATCTGGCTTCATGGGCAGGAATGTGTCCTGGTAATAACGAGAGCGGTGGCAAACGTTTGAGCGGGAAGACGCGCAGAGGCAGCCTATGGCTCCGTTCTGCTTTGGTGGAAGCAGCTCATGCCGCCATCCATTGTAAAGATTCGTACCTTGCCGCCCAATATCAGCGACTTGTTGTTCGCCGAGGAGGCAAGAAGGCAACGATTGCCGTTGGGCATACACTTCTGGTAGTGATCTATCATATCCTGTCAGAAGACGAAGATTATGAAGAATTAGGGGGCAATTACTTCGACGAATGGGACCGGCAAGCGGTCCAGAAACGACTGGTTCGTCGGCTAGAAAAGCTCGGTTACGAGGTGAAACTGGAGCCGACCTCTCCGGCGGTGTAGCTTGAACAAAGGAACAAAGGCGCCTTTCAAGTGAGCCGATGCCATTGGGGTTGACCGGCTTCAGGTGGTTTTGTGCCTGGGCGCCTTTGCTTGAATATCTCCTTTTTCAAGGGAGTATCCAAGTGCGGGAGAGCCATTTAATTATCACATTTACAGAGAAGGCAACGCGACAAAAAAGGTGGTCCCCTGCTGCTCTGAGGACTCCACCCAGATGCGTCCTCCCTGTTGTTCCACCAGGTGTTTGCTGATGGTCAGGCCGAGCCCCCACCCTAACGTCGCCGAACACCAGAGGTTGGGACCGCGATAAAATGGCTCAAAAAGATGTTCCTGCTGTTCCAGTGAAAGAGAGGAGCCATCATTATGTACTGCAAGGAGCGCTTCCTCGGCATCACCGGTCACCTCCACACGCACGGTGGTAGAAGTTGGGGAGTATTTGAGCGCGTTGCTGATCAGGTGAAAGACGACCTGGGAGAGTCGATCTTCATCGGCTTGAATCACCAGCTGATCAGCGGAACCGTGCAACACGATCTCGTGGTCGGTCCAGGGATCGAACGCGCTGATGACCTCACGGCAGAGGTAGTTCACCTCGCAGGGTCCCATCCGTAAGGGAACATTCCCCGAATGGAGATAGTTGACACTCAACAACTCATCCACTAAGGTGTGTAAACGATGGGTCTGCCGCTCTATCTTCTCTAATTGCAATGGGAGGAAAGCATAGTTGGTGGGCAATGGTGGCTCTCGTAGCAGGCGACGGACGGTCAGTTGGACGAGCCCTTGGATGCTCGTGATGGGGGTCTTCAACTCATGAGATGCCTGTGCCAGAAAGAGATCGCGGCAGGAATTGGCGAGCTCCAATTCCTGCGTAATCGCTTGTAACTCCTCGACATGTCGAGAGATCGCCTCATTGGCCATGGAGAGCTGCTCTCGATCGTGTTTCTTGCGCAGGACCACCCACAGGGCGACGAACTGGATGATGATGAACGATCCAAACGAGACGATGTTGGGCCATGTAAAAAAGGAGAGATTCCCTACCGGAGGCACAATCCAGTAATCCAAGGCAAGGAGCTCGGCTACGAACGCGAGGAGGGCCGGGCCAACGCCCCAGGTTCCTCCCACCAGGAGCGTGACCAGCACAAAGGGGGGAGCCAGAAACACATCCTCAATGCCCGAGGCTCGCTCAAGCCACGGGATCAGAAACGCTCCACCAGCCAACAAGAGGGCCACTGGATAGCCCATGAAGGGGGAATGGGACCACCGGTGAAGGAGACGGACCACCTGAGAGGGATGGGGCTCATGAGACCTATTCATAACGGAACCTTGACCATTGCTCAATCCTTGGAGTATCGTTCCTGCACCACGACAGCGCGATGATACGAATCAATCATATCTTCATGCTAAATGCAAACACAGCCTGGCTGCTGTTTGAGCTCGCTGGTTGGCGAGTGCGAGAGCTCAGGAACGTTTGCAGGGAGCGTGGTGGGAAAAACCATCAGCCATCGAGGGGTCAAGCATCTTCCGCTTCATGAAAGGTTCCATCAAAAAAACAGGGTGAGCGTGACCCTGTTGCGTCGCGCATCTGCCCCTCCTCTCGTGCGTTGAGATCTGCCGAGTCACGTCTGCTCATGGAGGATGGCCATCAGAAGCAAGATGCGTACGTTGAGAGAATCCTCACGGTACCTCTCAGCAGGGATCAATGCCTGTTTCGTGCCAGGGTTGACGGTGAACTATTCTGGTACTACACTTCTCCGAGAGAGACCAATTATCTGGATCGGGGCTTAAACGCGGCAAGACGCGAGCAAGAGAAGCGTATCATCCACCAAAATACGATCATCGCTCATCATCGTCTGATATGTGGAATACGCACCCAATTCCAGCTCTTCTCTTTATGTCAATCGATACGCCTTTTACTGGTAACGCAAGCGTACACTCGCCACACGGACGAGACAACCAAACGAGAGGGCAAGATGCCTCTCCTTTCGAGGTAGGCGATGAAGGTCCATGAGCAACAACCACCGCCATTCCAGGCAGACCACCATCATCCGTGG
>JAFMRP010000018.1 GCA_017354095.1 Ktedonobacteraceae bacterium | reverse complement strand
CCAGCCGATTCATCACCATCATATTGCGCCGTGCCAGCGCCTGGTGCGGTTCATATGCGTAGAGCGAAGATGTAATCTCCTCTATTTGCCGGGCAAGCTGTTCTGGCCGATGACCATAGTACTCGCAAGCGGCGCGCACCTCACGAAACACCTCTTCTTCGGGTCGCGCAAAGATCGCATCCAGGGCGGTCATCAGATTCATACCACGATTGAGCAATACCATACGCCCATGCTTGAGGCGCTGAGCCAGGCCATCATCCCTGTGGGTATAGCGAGCTTCGTGTACCTGGCGCGTAATATCGGCCAGGGGCAACATATCAAGCTTACGATGCAGGAAAGCCACGACGCTCGCGGTATCCTGCTGTTCCTGCCAGCGCAGCAAAAGTTCCAGACTGGCGAAACCGCCATAGCGCTCGATATTTCTGTAGACACTGAGCAAACGATCCTTACACTCACAGATCCAGAGAGCATGCATATAGTGTACCGTTTCGGCGATGGGGAACGAGGAGAAACGCTGCAATCCATGCACGTTCCCAACAAATTGAAAACTCTCTTCAAAGGCAGGCTGCAGACGCTCGAACGCAGCCAGTTTTTGCTGAACCAGCGCCTGGCCCTCAGTGGATACCGTCATAGCCAGCTCCTTTCGCAATCATCCATGCCGGTTGCTCAAGTCCCTACGTATATGGCACGTTTATACAGCTCAATAGTTTCAGTATTTCCGGGGGGATACGGCCCGACGCCCTCATCTATAGAGCAACTTCATCCGTAGGTATAATTACAGTAGTGCGAGGAATCGCTGGCTGAAAGCTTGTTATCAATTGAAAGAGGAGCGGACATGGAGGGAAAAGAGCAAGATAACGCGGGAGTTATTGCTCCACCACCATTGATTTATCTGAGCGGGCTACTCAGCGGGCTCTGGCTGCAGTCAAAATTGCCAGTGCCATGGCTACCCCGCCGGCTGCGCACGACGCTGGGAGGCACACTGGTCGGTGCAGCCATCATTCTGTTTGCCGCCTGCCTGCGTCTGATGCGGCGCGCCAATACCAACATCGCGCCGACACAGCCCACCACGGCGCTCATCGTCGAGGGACCTTACCAGGTGACGCGCAATCCCATTTACCTGGCATTGACGATGTTTTATACTGGCGTAGCCCTGCTGTTCAATGCGTTCTGGTCTTTACTGCTACTGCCGCTGGTTATACGTATCATCAACTTTGGCGTTATTGACCGCGAGGAGCGCTACCTGGAACATAAATTTGGCGATCGTTACCGCCAGTACAAAGAAAAGGTTGCGCGCTGGTTCTAAGCAGCCGCGCGCAGCCTCGCTTTATCTAGGCGTCAACAAAGCGGGCCACGCCTTCAAGGTGCAGCACCTGGTAGATTTGCGCCGGACCAGGGCCAGGACCGGCAATGCTATCTCGCTGAGTGGTGAGAATACCTACTGCCTGGAAGGGCTCTTCGTCCGTACCAACAAGCTGGATTGCCGGTAAGAGCAGCGTCAGCAGCCTCTCTTCAAGATCAGGGATTACCTGCAGCGTTACTGTTATCAATGATCCTATCGCGTGCGGCTGCGTGCGAATCTGATCTCCGCTGAACGTTTGTGCTGTATGGTAGTGCGGCGCATGATAGGACAAGCGAGGCTTGCCATCAAACGCGGCAGTATCGTATGTAATCGTGGTATGAGCGTGCTTCAATTCAAAGTGGTTTGGTGTCAGACGAGGCGCGTTTTCATGCGGTTGCTCCATAGCGCGGGCTCCTTTTCTCTATGCCAGAACTATGCTGCTTGATCTCACACACAACAATGTCACCCATCATGAAAACGCTCAGCTCATCCTTTTTTCCCGTTGTATAGTGTCAGTCCCAAAGCAAATCGCTGCCCCAGATCCTGCATCACCGCTCGCGTCCACGCTCGCCAATCGGTGACCGGCTCTCTCAAATGAAGGTGCAGGAATTATGTAACGTTCCAAATGATCACCTATGCTTTGCGCGGGGCTTATCTTGCTTACCCACAAAGTGGGTCAAACCGTTGGGGGAATCGATCCCGTTCGGGGTCTGCTGAATTGGTTTGGAAGATGTATGCAAGCAAACGTTGAGTTCTACAGAATAGCTTCGCAAGTATCGCAAGACGCTGAAATAGTGTGAACTACTTCATAGCCATACTTCTGTTGACCTGCTACCTTGTGTGTTATATGAGTGTTATCCAAGCTACCACAAGAATCTCTTTGGATCTCCCAGGAGTTACTATTTACCTTCAAGAGAGAAAGAAATGCTGGACGCGGTGCGGTAGCTTGTTCATAGGAAATTATTTTGCTTGTTTTCAGAAACCGCGCTATTGCGCAGGAATTTCAGTGATGGGAGAAAGAAATGCAAAAAAGAACCATAGCCAACTTCTATATTACCAGCATCATTCTGGGAATAGTCGGCTTGTTTTTGCTCCTTTCAGGTTTTACGCACCTACTACCTATTGGGTACCTGCTTCCAATGAGGGTTCCTGGTATGATCATGATCGTACCAATACTTGGAGCACTCTTCTTCCTCATAGCATTCATATTTGGAATGATTGCCTGGGTGAGTGTCTTGATCAATTTCTCAAGGGCACATGCATGGACCTGGTTCGTCCTGACGTTCTTCTTCGGCGGCATTATGTTGCTGATTTATTTGATTGGTGGTCCAGAGCCTCTTGCAGCAGGACAACCCTCACAACAGCAGTTAGGCGCTCTGCCTCTACATCCTTCTCCTGTCGTTTCTTCGCAGTCGCCTCAGTCGATATCCGCGCTGGAAATTTTGCAACAGCGGTATGCACGTGGCGAGATCGACACAGCAACGTTTCAGCAAATGCGTGCACAGTTAGAAGGATCACATCGATAGGACCAGTCCTCGCTTTGTATAATACCCCTGCACTCCTGAAAGTTGCTCCTTTCATGCTTGTTTCATAGGAATTATGTTTATCTTGCTTACCCGCTTTGCGGGTCAACCTGCGGCGGCTGACGCACATGGTTCGATGGCTGCTACAATGGTCGGGCATGGTGAGTGAGCCGACAAGAAATGTTGGGTGTTATGCTGCAATGAACCTATTTGGAAGACTCCATCAGCCTGAGGGGCAGGCCGAGAGCTCATTGCTGCTTCAACCTGCCATGCCAGACATTCTCGATAACCGTAAACGAGAGAGAGATTGATCTCTATTGACTTATGAAGACGTGCTCTGAGGAGTGATGCGTCCTATCGCGCCTTCCTCATCATCAGTAAACCAGAGCGCTCCATCCGGTCCGCTCGTAATCCCTTGAGGACTGCTGAGGTCGGTTGGCAAGGGGAAATCGGAGATTTTGCCCTGAACGGTGATGCGTCTTATTTGGCTTGGACCCACCGCTGTATTGCTTGAAGACTCAGTAAACCAGAGCGCCCCATCCGGTCCGCTGGTAATCTCACCAAGCTTGCCGAAGCTGGTCGGCAAGGGAAACTCGGAGATTTTACCTTGGACGGTGATGCGTCCTATCTTGCCCTCTATGGGCTCAGTAAACCAGAGTGCTCCATCCGATCCGCTGGTAATCTCACCAGGCCTACCAGTGCTCGGCATGAAAAACTCGGAGATTTTGCCCTGGACGGTGATGCGTTCTATATTGCCCGCTAAGATCTCAGTAAACCAGAGCGCCCCATCCGGTCCGCTGGTAATCCCTGCAGGCACCCTGAGCTCATCTGGCAGGGAGAACCCGATGGTTTTTCCTTGGGGAGTGATGCGCCCTACTCCAGGAGTACGATTAGTAAACCAAAGTGCTCCATCTGGTCCGCTCGTAATCCCATTCTGATTGCTGAGGTCGGTTGGCAAAGGAAACTCGGAGATTTTGCCCTGGACGGTGATGCGTCCTATCTTGCCTGAATACGCCTGCGCACTGTCTAAAGTCTCAATAAACCAGAGTGCTCCATCTGGCCCGCTAGTAATGTCATACGGATGACTATCAGCAGTTGGCAAAGGAAACTCGGAGATTTTGCCCTGGACGGTGACGCGTCCTATCTTGCCCGCTGAGGTCTCAGTAAACCAGAGCGCCCCATCTGGTCCGCTCGTAATCCCTGTCGGGTTACTGAGCTTATCCGGCAGGGGAAACCTGCTGATTTTGCTAACGCTGGGGGTGCTAGTAATGGTGGGAACAGGTGAGGAAGAGGGCACCTCTGCGCATCCCACCAGGAGCACAACACTGAGCAGTGAGAGGAAAAGGGATGTTCTCCAGTGGAACCAGTTTCGCCTGTTGGAAGAAAAGAGAAACATGGATGGACCTTTCTCATGCTTGGTATCTCCGGTAAAAAGGCACCAATGGCATTCTGTGATAACTTGTACGATTGTAAATCCCAACATGCAGTGAGGTAAGCAAGCGGTCGTCAGGAAAGAGCCAGCAGATCTGGCGAATGGTATCGATATCGATCATGAACAACGAGCATGGCAACCATGCGTGTAACTGATGATCATCACTTTGATCGTTACTTTGTATAAAGTATATTCAGGAAAAGCCTTTGTCAAGGAGAAAGTAGGGAAGAAAGCGCGATTGCCGTCTGATGCTCCGCGTTGCTGACAGCTATTGACAGAAGGTACCCGGAGAGGAAGCGGCAAAAATGATGAAATAGTGTATTATAGGATATTTGGAGTTCATGGGGATGTTTCATGGAGATATCCACATTCATCGCTTGCCCTGATGCGACTTGATGACCTTTTTCTGAAATGAGTATGTGCGTTTCGGCTGTTTTATCTGGCTTACCCCCTTCGGGGGTCAACCTGCGGGCGGGCGATTCACGTCGGGTGAGGCTGTCAATGTTGGGCGGCATGTGTGAGCATGCTGTAACGTGGGCAACGAAATATACTGTGCGGTGACAGGGCGGAGCGTCTGTAATATTGGTACAGTGCAAGAAGGGGTACCTGAGTCGATACTATGGAAGAGCTCTGTATAAGACGAAGTGATGAACGCATTGAGCAGTACCACATACATATCCCTAAAAGAGATAGTATGAAATGCAGCAAAACCGAAGTACCTACTGGGCGGTTGGGAGCAATGGTCTCGCGCTCGGCATCCACTGCGTGAATTGTTGCTTTGCCAAGTTGTGGCTTTTCCTCTAGTATGCATGTAAATGTTGCAAGAGAGACGAGTGCATTTATAATTTTCCTTTGATAAAGGTAGGTTATTCAGGATGTCTACTCCGCTGGAAGTTTTTTGTTGCTATGCTCGCGAAGATCAGGCCATGCTCATCGATCTGAAAAGACATTTGATGCCGATGGAACGGCAGGGCCAGATCAGGATTTGGAGCGATATCAACATCAATGCTGGCATGAACTGGGAAGAAGTCCTGCACCAGCATCTGGAGCGAGCCGATATTTTTCTGCTCCTCATTAGTCCTGATTTTATCGCTTCGGACTATTGCTATGGCACTGAGATGAAGCGAGCCATGGAACGCCATGAGCAGGGCAGTGCGCGCGTTATTCCCGTGCTTATTCGCACGACCTTCTGGCAAGATACGCCACTAGCAACGCTTCAGATGATTCCAACCAATGCGCAGCCAATCACACATTGGTCACATCAGGATGATGCGTTTTACGATATTATCGGGCACGTCAAGCGTGTGCTCGTTGAACTCCGAAGCGGGCAACCGTCGAGCAACGCGAGCCAGAATCTTCTCGTGACAAAAGGTGGCGGTCAGCAAGCAGACGAGCAATCATCACACTCGCTTGCTGCCAGGCCAGAGGCGATCGAAGTCCACCACACCTTGGCAGGCCATACACTCTCAATAGAGAGTGTGGCATTGAGTGCCGATGGGCGGACGCTCGCTAGTGGAAGTGACGATAGGACGATCACACTGTGGAATGGACAAACCGGCCAATTCCTGCGCAGGCTCACCGGCCATACCGGCGCTGTTTACTGCGTGGCATTGAGTGCCGATGGGCGGACACTTGCCAGTGGCAGTTACGATCAGACGATCAAGCTGTGGAATGGGCAAACCGGCCAACTCCTGCGCGTACTTACCGATCATACAAAATGGATTGGGGACGTGGCATTGAGTGCTGATGGGCGGATGCTTGCCAGTGTCAGTGGGGTAACAATCAAGCTGTGGAATACACAGACTGGCCAATTCTTGCGCACGCTCACCGGCCATACCGGCACTGTTTACAGCGTGGCATTGAGTGCCGATGGGCGGACACTCGCCAGTGGCAGTCACGATACAACCATCAAGCTATGGAACATGCAGACCGGCCAACTCCTGCACACGTTTACCGGCCATGCCTTCCCTGTCTCCAGCGTGGCTGTGAGTGCCGATGGACGGATGCTCGCCAGTGGTAGTCACGATACAACCATCAAGCTATGGAACATGCAGACCGGCCAACTCCTGCACACGCTCACCGGCCATACAGGCGCTATTTTCAGCCTGGCATTGAGCGCCGATGGGCGGATGCTCGCCAGTGGGGGGGTAGAAGTACACTTAAGATCTGGGGAGTGAGGGCGTAGGGGATTCGAGAAGATCAGGATAGTTCGCAGGGCACGATGGATACGGGTATAGCTGGAGGAGCGGCCAATGCCGGGTACGAGTATCACGGCAAAGGAGGAAAAACGTTGGGCACAAGGGACTGCGTTACATTCAGAACTGGCTAGGGCAGCATTTCGGCTTATCTTGCTTACCCCCTTCGGGGGTCAACCTGTGGGCGAGTGACGATGTTCTCTGGCCGGCAAACAGGGGGCAGAGAGATACCCAGCGAATAAGAATGTCACGTTGCTCACAAGGCATGGTAGGGCCTCCGCTCGAGCATGTGAGTGGTGGTTGGGCTTGGTCGCGGGGTCACATGTGCAGGTCGTGTCAAGGGGAAAAGAAAGCTAGATCGTTCTAGATCGGTGTGAACATGTCTAGAAACAATCTAGCTCGTCAAATGGCTTCTCAAGTCGATTGTTGACAGTCGTCTAGCAGAGAGCTAGCGATTTCTGGTTGCCTTTATCTTGCTTACCCCGCGAGCGGGTTAAACCTGCGAGGCGTCGATCACGTTCAGGGTCGGTAGAAATGTTCGCCCTTGTTCGTCCTGGTTATTCGAAGTGCTCACTTTTGCTCGCCCTGTGTTCACCCTGTCCGCTTTCATTGCTCGCCCCACCTCCATTGTTCACCCTGGTTGTTCTGGGAACTGTTCGCCCTGCTCGCTTTTGCTCGATACTATTCACAGTATGAGTAAAGAGCCTAAATATCTGCTACTTACTAGCATATCAAGCAGGATAAGGTATATTCTATTTTGGTTTGACTACCGTTCGATAATAATCGCAGATATCAGTCAGCACGCATTTATTGCAGCGAGGACGTTCATAGACGCAGATACGTTGGCCGAGCCGAAGCAGTCCTTTATGGAAATCATAGATACTACGGGCATCTTGTGGCAAAAGTGCTTGTAAGAGGTTATGAGCTGCTTCTGCTGTAACTTTCTTGCCAATCAGCCCAATGCGAATCGAGGTGCGGTGGACATGAATGTCAACGGGAAGTATGGGCATTTTACAGCTAAACAGTAGAACACATGCAATGGTTTTAGGCCCGATTCCTTGAAAACGGTTGAGCCAGGCCGCCGATTCTTCAACAGGCTGCGAACAGAGGAAATCAAGGTTGAGGCTACCCCGCTCCTCGGTGATCTGGCGCATAATCGTCTGAATACGAGGCGCTTTGACTTCAGGAAAGTTGACGTTGGCAATTGTTTCTTCTACCTCTTTGGTTGGCGCATCTCGTACACCTTCCCAGGAACCAAAGCGCTTCAAGAGGTTTTCCCAGGCTGCCGCAGTCTGCTCGTCGCGGGTACGATGTGAAAGAAGAATATCAACCAACATACTCATCGGATCTTTTTTGGAAAAGGACTCTTCTCCAAACTGCTCGGTCAGTCGTGTTGTCACTTCAAGAGCTTTCGCTGAGAGGGCAGTTATATCATTAGACGGATAGCCGTAATCCGCAAGATTTCGAACTCGCTGTGGCGATTGTCTCACGATTCTTTCCTCTTCTCTTGTAGCAAGATATCTGTAGTATACACGAATTACTTTCAAGAACTGCTCCATCACATCCTAACAAGAGCATTCACACATCTGCTGAGATGACTTGGGGCTTACTCCTTTGCTAGCTTGTACTACTTTACTTGAACTAGTGGAGCCTGAATAAGTATTACTTCCTAGCACATCAAGGAGGATAAGGTATATTTCTTTGTAGGTTTGTTGTATGTCTTTCTTATTCCTAAAGTAGACATAACGCCTGTGTACTGCTTTTCAGTGCGAGACAGCCTGTCCTTCCAGTCGATACACACGTTCACCGAGTGAGTATCCGCCTGGGGCTGATCGGCCCAAAGGTCAGCGCGGATGCCGCTCACAATCTGCTACAGGCGCTGCTGCCCAATGATGCCCAGATCATCCACAATTTCCACAAGGATCTGCTGCGCCACGGCCAGCGCGTGTGCGTTTACGACCTCCCGCGCTGCTCCAAATGTGTGCTGACGGACCTGTGCGACTACTACCAGAAAGTGGTGCTACCAAAACGCGCTACCCGGCCCCAACCGCCCGCATAACAGCAACAGGCTAGGCCAGCCGCATCATTGGTCCGGTAGTGGCCGTCACGCTGAGCATCTCCTGCAATTCGTTCAGAGCATAAGCCAGCGGATCGTTTTTATAGCCGGCCATATTCCCAGGAACCAGGCCGCTGGCCACCAGGCTCCAGCGGCGTCCCATACGGCGCACCAGGCCACGACGCAGCGCAAACTTGAGATAACCGTTCGCCAGGCGCTGTATTTTACCGCGAGATAGCAGGCGCGGATCAACCAGCCGCCCGGCATAGACAAGCTGCCTCACTTGCTTCTCGATATCCGCGACCATCTCACCAGACGTAAACGAGACCATCGCCTGCTGCTGTATACGGGCCAGAAAGTCGCTCGCCAGGTGTGTACAGGTGAAACAGGTGTGCAGCAGCCAGGCGCTGCGTAACTGCCACGCTAACGTGCGCGCTGGAAGCTGCGGCGCGTTTTCCAGCGGGGGAGCAACGCTGATCAAAACTCTCGGCCTGCGGACAGTCATAAAATCATATGTGATACTGATGGGCACAACACACAGATCAGGCGGGCAGTCCTGGAGTAAGCGATGCAGGATCGAGGGGATCGGGCTCAGGCGACCATCTGACGAAAGCTGCCCCTCTGGAGCGCCCCAGGCCGATCCGCCGTGCATCATCCACGCCTTGAGATCGGCCAGCTGCTGCTGCAGCAATCGCAACACTTCCTGTTTCACTCGCCGCCGTACGGGTTCAACAAAAAGATCGGCGTGATACAGCTTCTGAAGAGATCGCTGGTAGCGCCAGGAGAGCAGATGCGAGAGTTGCTGCTGCCGCAGGATTTGTACATCTTCTCCACACTGTGCCGCGATGCGCTGTAAAAACGATGGCACCAGCACCTCGCCTGCCGGTCGATCGTCGCCCACCCTGAGCCAGTCGCGTATCCATTGCTCAGCAGGGCGTAGTTGCAGGCTTTCCAGCGGGCGCACTCCCAGCGCGTGGAGCAGTGGTCCCAGATTGAGTGGCCGTGCCAGCCACGTTAGCCAGCGTGGCCGCTGCACCAGCCGCGCCAGAAAACCTGGCCAGAAGGCATCACCACGCAGCACGAAACGGACTTCTCCCGCCAGAGCTCTCCAGCCACGCCGCGCCAGGACAAAAGGGATCTCAATGATAGGGTCCACGTCGCGCTTGTGTGCCATCGCAAAGTAGCAGTTCTGGCTCACTGCCGCGTGCTGCAAACTATACACCCTGACGGCGAAAAACAGTCGCACGGCGCCCCAGAAGGTAACCGCCAGCACCAGGCGACCAAGCACAACCAGTATCGCCCTGATATGACGCACTTTTCTCTCCTGCCGCTTTCCTTGCACATGTACTTAAAATCCCCTTATAGGGATATATACCACATCTATAACCATTCTGTACAGAGCGGGCAGAGAAAAGGATGCAGGAGGGCTGGCGCCCTCCTGCACCTCCCCGAAGCCACACGCACGTCCTATAGGGGGCGGCTGATAATCGGTTTGAGGGCCGGGTAGAGCGCGCGATAGGTTTCATATGCTCCGGCATAGGCACTGGCTGTCTCGGGCTGTGGCAAGGTGCGCTCAACGACACGCACGGTCTGATCACAGGCTGCCTGGACCGTGCGATAAACTCCACCAGCTACACCAGCCAGCAGCGCGGCGCCAAAGGCGGGACCTTCGCTCGCGTTGGTCACTACCAGCTCAACACCGAGCACGTCCGCGATGATCTGGCGCCACAGCGGACTCTTCGCCCCTCCACCAGTAGCACGCATCTGCTCCAGTCTCAGGCCCTGTTCACGAATGATGGCGAAGCAATCCTTCAGGCTGAATGCGACGCCCTCCATGACTGAGCGCACCAGATGGCGACGATCGTGGCTGGCCGTCAGGCCGATCCAGCCACCGCGCGCGTAGGCGTCCAGGTGGGGTGTGCGCTCGCCCTGCAAATACGGCAGAAAGATCAGGCCATCGCTACCAGCCGACACGCTGGCGGCTTCCTGCTCCAGCGTTTCATATGCATCAACGCCAGTCCAGCGTTCCAATGCTCGCTCGGGCAGCCCGATATTATCACGCAGCCAGCGCAGCGATAGTCCAGCCCCCTGCGTCACTCCCATCAGATACCAGGCACCCGGCACGGCGTGATTGAAGGTGTGTACACGCGGAACCGGACCCGACGTATCGACCTGGGGCGTACCTGCATAAGCCAGCACGATGCCGCTGGTGCCAACGGAGACCAGTGCCAGGCCCTCAGTCACCACACCATTGCCCACCGCGCCACAGGCGTTGTCGGCTCCCCCTCCGGCGACCGGCGTTCCCTCCCGCAAGCCCGTCAAGGCTGCGACCTGCGGCGTAATCGTGCCAGAAGGGGCATCGGCTGGCACCACTGGCGGCAGTAATGCCGGGTGCAGGTCGATGGCCTGTAACACCTCCTGAGACCAGCTACCATGCTTCACATCCAGCAGGCAGGTGCCCGCAGCATCGGAAATTTCCATTGCCATAACGCCGGTCAGTAAGAAACGGATATAGTCTTTGGGCAGCAACATTGTGCGCGCACGGGCGAAGATCTCCGGCTCATTATCGCGTATCCAGAGCAGCTTTGGCGCCGAGAAGCCGGTCAGGGCGGGATTGCTCACATATTCGATCAATTGCCGTGCCCCCACACGCTCGGTTATCCAGCGACATTGCTCATCACTGCGCTGGTCAGCCCAGATAATACAGGGACGCAGCACCTCCTGCCGCTCATCAAGCAGCACCACGCCATGCATCTGGCCAGAAAGCCCCAGTCCGAGCACATCGGCAGGGCTCACTCCCTGCTGGCTTCCGGCGGCCAGGCAGGCCCGTATAGCGCTCAGTGTGGCCCGCCACCAGTCAGCAGGATTCTGTTCCGCCCAGCCCGGATGTGGATGAAATAAAGGATAGTCAACAAAAGCATCGGCCAGCACACGTCCATCTTCCGCCGCGAACAGGGCCGCCTTTACACCTGTCGTGCCAAGGTCAATACCTAGTAGAGCTTGCATCCAATCGTCTCCTTTGCTACTGCCAGGTCTATCGCCTTCCCCGGCGAAACGCGCAGCCTCGCTGCTGCATATTCAACAAGCAATACAATCCTCAGCTTGATTGTACGCTAAAAATGGACGATTTGCACCCTTATCCCTCATCCTATTTCGAGAAAACATCATCAACTTCGCTCGCTGGATTATCCATTCCAACGGGAACGGGCTTCGCGGCTGCAGGCAGCGGCACAGCAGCGCGTCGCGTTTTGCGCACCAGCCGTTGTCCCAGCCAGTCGCCCAGCATGACCGCCAGCACCCCACCCCAGAGGCTGGCAAAGAAGTAAAGCAGCGCGGGGAGCACCTGTCCACTCGCGAAGAGTTGATAGTCGCCGAGAGCCAGGCTGCTGAAGGTCGTATAAGCCCCCAGAAAGCCAACATTGATAAAAAGACGGAGGGTCGGGCCAACCAGGAAGCGTGCCTCGGCAAGCACAGTAATCAGCGCGAGCGCGCAAGCACCAGTAATATTGACGAGAAGAATGTCGTATGGCCAGCCTTTCCCCAGGTAACTCTGGATCAGCAGGCCCAGCAGATAACGCGTGATGCTGCCACAAAAACCACCACAGAGCACCGCGATACCACTCCTGAGCATCGATACAGGCTTCACTCCTACAACCACCTTCCCAGCGCCAGGCCAGCCGCCGCGGCCACCAGCCCCAGCATAAGGCTTCCGGTAATGTACAGCAGCCCGGGACGCGATCCGCCGCTACGCATCAACTGCACTCCCTCCCATGACATCGTGCTAAACGTCGTATAACCACCGAGAAAGCCGGTCGCCAGCAATATCTGTAACGGCTGAATGATCACCTTCTGGTCAGCCAGGGCAAACAATATACCAATCAGAAAAGCACCAGTAAGATTAATAATGAACGTTCCATACGGGAAAACGGAGCGCACGCGTCGCGCGACCCAACGTCCCAACAAGTAGCGAGCCAGGGCACCCAGGGCACCAGCCACACCAACTCCCCCCGTCAGGGCCAGCGCCTGCACCGTCATACGCGCGCCCTCGCCTTCCTCCATTGTTTGCGCACCAATCTGGTATTCTCCTTCGAATAGTAGATAAAGTCCAAAAGCATAAAAAATAGACACAAAAAAGCACCTGAATCAGCATCAAAGCGTCATCAGGAGCCATTAGCGTCTACGCGGTTTTGCCCGTGTGGCACGGCGAGCTCCATCACCGTTTGTTTGTATTTCTTTCTATTATACCATAGATTGAACGCAGAAACAAGGGGCCAGTGAGAAAAACTGGCCCTCCTGCTCACAAGGTCGTTACATGGCCGGCCTGGCCCGCGTATTCGCCATAGGCCGTACCCACCCGGTCGAGCATCAATGTGGCCGCCACCGTCTTCTGGCTGATCGGCAGAGCAACTACCAGCACACCATTGCGATAGGTCACATTCGCCTTCTTCCCATCAACCGGATTGGGCAGATCCAACTCACGGCGATACTGACCCACGCTCCATTCGTCAATCAACAACTCCTTGATGTCCTTTAACATGCCTCGCCTGCTGCCCTGTATGAGCAGGCGGTCATCTCGCGAGACTTCTACCAGGATATCTTCCGGTTCCAGGCCCGGCAGCGGCACAGCGACCATCAGACGATCAGCCGAGCGATACATCTTGACCAGCACATGCTGCAATTTCACTTTCTCCACAGGCTTTTCCCTTTTCTCATAACTATCCAACAAATATCTATCTCACTACGATGAGACACGTTCTCATCGGCACAAAAAGTTTCAGTTCCGTCCCTCATCGTCCTCAAGACTATATGAAGTACAGTACATTGGTCTTAGCACGCGGGAAATTCATAGCTCTCACCTACCACATTGGCTACACTGGAAGAGAATAACTATGTAGACCAACACAAATCTATTAGGGGGATTGCAGTAGTGAGTGTACATCTTACCACTGAACAGGTCACACAGATGGCGCCCGACAGCAGTTCAGCCTCAGCAGGCAAGAAGCTGGCCAACGCCAAACACTGGAAAAACCTGGGACAGAATGAGGCCGCCCTCTGGGGAGAATGCCAGGGCAGCGCACTCTACCAGGTGAAAGTCGACCTGGCAGCCCTTTCCGTCCAATGCAGCTGCCCCAGCCGCAAACAACCCTGCAAACATGGCCTCGGCCTGCTCCTGCTGACAGTTGCCAGCCCGAACACCGTACCTACCACCGAACCGCCTGAATGGGTGGCGACCTGGCTGCAGCGCAAAGCCGCCGCCAGCCAGCGCAAAGAGACCCGCAAAGTACAGGCCGCCGATCCCAACGCGAAGCCATCGGCGGCACAGCAGAAAACAGCCCAGAAGCGCCAGGCCCTGGTGCTGCAGGGCATCGACCGGCTCGACCTCTGGCTCAATGACCTGGTGCGTAACGGCCTGAGCAGCCTGGAGACACAACCGGCGAAATTCTGGGAAGACCAGGCCGCCAGCATGGTCGATGCGCAGGCTTCTGGCCTGGCTGTGCGCCTGCGCCGCATGGCGGAAATTCCCAACTCCTCAGCCGATTGGCCCGCGAAACTCTTAGATCACCTGGGCCAGCTCGCTTTGCTCACCCACGCCTACCGCCGAATCGACCAGCTTGATCCAGCTCTGCAAGAGGATGTACGCTTCATGGTCGGCTGGCCTCTGCGCGAGGAAGAAGTCATAGCACGAGGTACGCGCGTGAGCGATGACTGGCTGATCCTTGGTCAGGTCAACGAGGAAGCCTCACGCGGCACCAATCAGCGCACATGGCTGCTCGGGACCAACACACAGCGCCCGGCCCTGATCGAGCAATTCGCGCCGAAGGGCAGCCAGGTACCGCAATTGCTGCCGCTCGGAGCCCGCTGGCAGGCCGAGCTGTGCTACTGGCCAGGCGCCGCCCCTCAGCGCGCCCTTATCGCCACTACCCATCAAACCCACGCCAGCTTCAACGGTCCGTTCCCGGCCCTTGCTACGCTCGAAGCCTTTATGGAGCAGGTAGCCTCAACGCTGGCCCTCCAGCCCTGGCGCGAGCGTTTCCTCTGCACCGTTCAGAACGTCGTACCATCGTTGGACAAAGCCGGCCAGTGGTATATCCATGATAGCACTGGGCACAGCCTGCCACTCATCAGTGACGAACACTGGAAACTGCTGGCGCTCTCTGGGGGTCAGCCGCTCGACTTCGCGGGCGAATGGAACGGCGAGACCCTGCGACCCTTTGGTGTCTTCATCGAAAATCAATACCATCTTCTCTAAATTCTATCCATAAAAAGCACATCATTTTAAATTAAGGGAATGTTCCCAATGAATACATTTGTCACAACAGCCATTATCGGCACGGGACAGCAGAACCAGCCGGATATACGCACGGGCACAGCCGTTGACGCACTGACGCCCACAGGCGAGATCGAACGCCAGCTGCTGCTCACTGCCGGCGCTCTGGCGGCCTATCGCATGGCTGGCTCTGTTCCCCAGCCAGCCGAGAGCACAACGGAACCCGCCGCCGCCGAGCAGCTACCCACCTGCTCACCCGAAGCCGCGCGTCAAATCGAACAGTGCCTGCTCAACACCAGCAGTGACCTGCTCGCGCAAGCATATACGCTTCTGCAGCAGGCCAGGCTGCGCCTGCCCCACAGTCTGCTGCCCCTGGCACTGGATAATGCCAGACAGCATAAAGTACTGCGCGCATTATTGATCCCGGCCCTTGGCGAGCGCGGCTTCTGGCTGAGCCGCCACAATCCGGAATGGTCCTGGGTCGCTCATTTTCTGACTGACCAGAGCGAGGAACTACCAGCCGATGCCGAGGAGATCTGGCAGGAAGGCACACTGGGCCAGCGCTGCGAGATCCTGCGCCGCCTGCGTGCCATCGATCCCGCCAGGGCACGCGACTGGCTCAACACGATTCTGAAGCAGGAGAAGGCCGAGGCCCGACGTGATCTGCTCGCAACGTTCGCAAGCGGGCTCTCCATCGACGACGAGCCTCTTCTGGAGCAGCTGCTGACAGACCGCAGCGAGAGCGTACGCCACCAGGCCATCACACTGCTCGCACAGATTCCCGGCTCGGGGCTCTCACAACGTATGCTTGAACGCGCAAATGCCCTGCTCCGCTACGAGAAAAAGCTCGCGAAGAAGGGCCAGGTAAAGGTCTCGCTGCCCACCACAGTCCCCGTCGAGTGGCAGCGCGACGGCATCTCCGCTCAGCCCGGAGACAATGCTATCGCCCAACCCCAAAAAGAACAATATCATAACGCGCTGCTGAGACAGATTCTCGACTACATCGATCCCGCTCACTGGGAGGCACATTTCTCGGTCACGCCGGACGAGCTCGTCAACGCGCAAAAAAATGGTACGTATGCAGAGGCCATTCTCACGGCCTGGAGCGAGGCGGCACTGCTCTTTAACCGTCACGATTGGATGGCCCCCCTGTTCGATTGGTGGTATGCCAAAGAAAGCAAGCACTATTACTACTCATCAGCAGACACAAAGTCCCTAACGCTGCTCAAACACATGCCCCAAAGCGAGGCGGAGACAAAAGTGCTGCAGATGCTCACCAATCTATCAACCAACTGGAGCAACCAGCCAATCGCGGCGCTGGATGCACTGCCCCGACCCTGGAGCGCGCAGTTCGCGGACGCCACTTTCAAACTGTGCCGGGAGTTCGTCCAGACCACCAAGGATTCCGATAATCGCTGGTATACATGGGGCCACTTTCTCGATCTGGCGGGAGCTGCTACTCCCACCAGCAGCCTGGAGACCGCCAGCACCGGCTGGACAGTTCCAGAGCGCCTGGGAGACCAGTACAAACAAAACGTTACTTCACTGCTTGAAACACTACAAATACGCAAAACTTTGCTAGAGGAGATACAGTAAAAAATGACAACATCCAATCCCACCCATAATAATCAGCAAAATGGCAATACACCTACTCCTGAGGCGGTGCTGCGCCAGCACGCCGAACAACAATATGCCGAAGAACTGGCGGAACTGGCACAGCAGGATACCCGCCAGCGTCCCCCCAACTGGAAACTCTCGCCCTGGGCTGTCCGCACCTACCTGATGGGCGGCAAACTGAAAAATGGCTTTGAAGTCTCCCCCAAATATATTGGCAATGCACGCCTGATGGAGATCGCCGTCGCGACCCTGGCTACCGACCGCGCCCTGCTGCTCTACGGCGTTCCTGGCACCGCAAAGTCGTGGGTAAGCGAGCACCTGGCCGCCGCCATCGCTGGCGATTCCACCCTGCTCATCCAGGGCACCGCTGGCACCGACGAAAGCGCCATCCGCTACGGCTGGAACTACGCCCGCCTGCTGGTCGAGGGCCCTTCACCCGCCGCGCTCACCATCAGTCCCATGATGCAGGCGATGCAGCAGGGTCAGATTGCCCGCGTCGAGGAACTGACACGTATCCCC
>JAFMRP010000225.1 GCA_017354095.1 Ktedonobacteraceae bacterium | reverse complement strand
CAATTTGCTCGATCCGCACCCAACCGACCTCATGCATTTTGTGAAGCGCGCGGTAGATTTGGCTTTGTTCTGTATTCCAGAAATGCCTGACCGAGTCACGGAAAAACCTATTGAGATCATACCCGGACTGCGGCCCGTACTTGAGCAACCCCAGAATGAGATATTGTAGTGCCATCGCTATATGTCCTTGCATCTATATGTAAATACATATAGATATTACGCCACCAAGAAGGAACTGTCAAGAGTAAGGTGGTAAATATCAGGGCTTTCCCAGAATGGGAAAGGAAGTGAGAAGGAAGAGTTTTCCTTGGAGAATACAAAAAACAACAAGATCTACGAGGAAAACCCTCCATGGACTCTACAACATGGAATGTTGCAACCGACGGGGTGAGCTTCACCCGATTTGCCCACGACATGCGCAATGAGATCGCCGAAATGCACCAGCCCGCTCTCAGAGTCGCACGCTCCGCTCAACAGGGATAGAAAGCAGGCCAGCGCGAGAGGATCGTGTTACACACCAGGAGCGTGCAAAAAGGCTTCAAGCCGTTGCACAATACGCGCAGGTGCATCTTCCTGAAGAAAGTGACTCGCATTCTCTATCTCATCGGTTTCGGCGTGAGGATACACCTGTTTCCAGAGCTTGAGCACTGCTCTTGACAGCACCGGGTCTCGTATCCCCCAGACCAGGAGAACAGGTGTGTGGCGAAACAGAGACAACTGGTGCTCGATGCGTTTCATCTCCGCATACGACACATCCGTTTCATCGACAGGAATATCCCGTGACCAGCACAGCATCGCCAGGCGAGATTCGGGAGTGGAAAAGGGCGCACGATACCCCTGCATGATGGTCTCGGTCAACTGCTCGGGGAAGTGGGTGGTACCCTTGAGCGCAGGCTCCAGATAGCCGTTCTTCTGCAACACAAAACCCTCCCCCCGTTCGGAACGAATCAGTTGGAGCAGGCGTGGAAAAGGGCCACCGGGCCAGGGAGCAAAGGCCCAGGTGTTCATGAGGACCAGGCGTCTGATGCGCTCAGGATGACGAGTGGCAAATCCGAGTCCAACTGGTCCACCCCAATCATGCAAGACCAGCGTGAGGTCGCGCACATCCAGAGACAACAGCAGCGCTTCCAGGTTATTCACATGCTGTTCCAGGCGATAGAGCGAGCGATCTTGAGGGACAGACGACTTGCCCATCCCCATCTGATCGGGGACAATGCACCGATACTGTCGAGCCAGAGGCCCAATGAAGTTGCGGTACAGATACCCCCACGTAGGATCGCCGTGAAGCAGCACCACCGGCTCTCCCTGGCCCTCATCGACAAAGTGCATCTCGACGCCACGGTTCACGTAATACTTCGGGGCAAAAGGATAGGTTCCCTCAAAGGTTTCCTCTCGAAGCGTCAGCATCTCAGATCTCTTCCTCTCTCTGTCTGAACAAACTGCCTCTGATGTCGCAGCACATCCAGCATAGCATGTGGATCACGGCTTCGGCAACCCTTTTATGAGATGGGGAACAGCTCGACGCCTGGATGTTTTTCAGAAACCAGATTCTGCCCTCTCCGAACAAGCATTCGCTACGCCTCGACAAAAGCGCCGACACCGATGCCTGGAGGTGGTATGAAGGAGGTGTTAGGTGGTGGACAGGCTGAGAAAGGTTGCCACGCGGTCTGGAATCCCGAAAAGGGTGAGCGTGATCCGATCAGTCTGATTGGTTCGAGCATTACGAGCCAGTCGCTCCTCCCATGACAAGCGGTAATGCGCACGTTGGGCACGAGAGAGGACTGGAGGGGAAGTGGTCGGCGTGGGAAGAAGAGCAGACCTTATCTGCATATCCAGGTGTTGGTGGTGCAAGTGCAAGCACGCTTGCCGCTGGTGTCGCCGGTGCCAGTCTCGCCAGAGTAATGGGGCCGATCCCACCAGCAGAGGATGGAGCAAGATGCTCACCTGGCGCGGTTTGGCCGTTGCGCTGCCGTTCCATTGGCACTGCCCGCGCAAGGGACACGGACGACAATCGCGAATGCTAGCAGCATAGACCACGCGCAGACTGCCATCACGTTCTTGCCGGTGCTCGTGGGGAACCAACACATTGCCTGCTGGACACCGGAGCGTTCCATCAGATTGAACAGGAAAGTCTGTCCCCGTGAAGCGGCCAGCTTTCCAGGACGTCGCGGGGACGGGTGGTGCATACCCCGAAGTTGGTGAGTCCGCAGATGTGAGTTCGTGGTTAGGCAAAGGATCGAGGGCAGGTGCAAACTCGGTGGTACGCAGCGGTTCAGGGGCCAGTTGATGCCCCAGTTCGAGTCTGAGATTCCAGGTCCATTGTGCCACCACCTGCCAGCACTCCTGGCCCCAGGCCGAGTGGCTGCACCAGCGATCGGACTCAAGCTCCTCGTCTTCGTCTTCCAGGGCCGTTTCAAAGGCACCGCGATGCAGATGCGTATACCCTGCTGGGCAGGGGCCAAAACGCTTCAGCAAGCGTTTCCGTTTTGCGGGCGTCAGAACATTCCTCTTTTCTTCTCGCTGCATGGGTTTCTCGATGTTTTCATCATGGCAACGCATCTTGATGGTCTGTTTGGGCGCTCATAGATCATTGTCTCCCGGCGTTTTCTGACTCGGCCTTTGCCCATTCGTGCTCCTCGGTTCTCTCGGCATCGTTATTATCAGGCGTCGTGACGCCCTAAACGATAGTCTCTCCCGGTCATTTGCAGCGGGAAGAGATCTCTCATAAGCCGCGAACGAGCTGCCCCACCGATGTACTGGTCCAGTTCGGCAGGCGTACAGTTCGATGCTAGAGCCAGCGGTAGTCCTTTACGTGTGCGCCCATCGATCAATTGATAATAGATTTCTTCCCGAAACTCGCTCCACTTGGGCTTATCAGGATCATCCAGCAGGAATAAGGGTGTTCGGAGCGCTTGTTTGATCAAGCTCTGATAATCCTCGTTGTTGCTCACCCGCTCCTGGATGGCATCAAAGAGCGTGACCGCCGAGGCGAAGAGGCACGGTCTGCCTGCCGAGCGTCTGAGATTGGCCAGTGCCGCCAACAAATGGGTTTTGCCCAGCCCGTAGGGGCCGTAGAGCAGCAGGTTCCCCTGGGGATTGAAGGCGAAGGCACGAACACGGGCAAAGGCTGCAGATTGGCGCTGTCGCTCGAAATTCGCGAAGGTCTTCTCCTCCAGATCATGCGCTGCCCAGGAGGCACCCAGCCAGCGATAGGTCTGTGCTCGCTGTGCCTCCGTGAGCACCTGCCCCAGTGTACGCGCCACGCTCTGTCGCTGCCGCAGCTCTTCCGCCCGCTGTTCACAGGCACAGCGCCGCCGCGCATACCACCCTGGAGCAAAGTGGAACGGCTCGATCTCCCCACAGGTGGCACAGGTCCAGGTTTTGTCTGCCGGGTCCTGGCTCAAAAAGCGCCTGGCCCAGTTGGGAACATGCGTGAAAGTTCCTGCTCGGTTCATACCACAGCGACTCCTTTCTGCTGTGCCTCGCGCTTGGAGTCTTCAGCTGCCAGTTCCCGGACGCGCCGCTCCACGAAGGCGGCATAGGGATCTTCTGATGGGGCTGGCGCGGCTCTCCTTCTGGCGACCCTTGCCATGGAAAGCGATGTTCTTGACGTATGCTCCTGGAGATGAAGCTGTTGGTATGCCTGCATACTTGCCCGTTCACGGCCCAGCCAGCGCCGGAAAAAGGTGGGGGTCATGACTTGCCCCTTGCCATTACGGTGCCGATCCTCGATCCATTCGTGAGCCGCGTCGGCTTCTCCCAGCAGCGAGAGTGACTCGTCTGAGCCGTAATCGATGATCACTCGCATCAAGGCCTCACTCATCGGTAGCTGGAGAATCTGCGCCACCTGATGCGTTTTCTGCAATAGAGTTCCTTGTGTGAGTGAACCGTCGTCGCTGCCGACGCGGAGTGGGGAAGCGAGGGCGGGAACGGCTGTTCCCGGAAGTGCTTCGTCTTCGTTTCTTTTTCTTTCTTCCTTTTCATGTTCATGTTCTTCTTCCTCTTCTTCTTCAGGGCGGATATCCCCGGTAGTGCCGGGATGTTCCAGGGGAATTTGGGGAATCCCTGAATCTCCCTGGGAATCCCCAGATGGATGAGGATCCCTCGGAGGGGCAGGATCGGACGGCGAAGGCGGTGGGGCGGGATACTTAGAGGGGGTAGGTTTATGCAGGGTTTGCCATTCCTGCCAGCAGGTCAGCGCATAGTAGTATCCACTCCCCACCCGATAGCAGCACAGCCAGTTCCGTGCTTGGAGGGTGGTGAGGGCCTGTTCAATCAGGCGCTCTTCTTTATCCAATTTGCGAGCAAGCAGTCGGTGATGGGCCACACCACGTCCATAATCATCGGCACCCAAAACAAGCCCTACCAGAATAATTTGGGTGTCGCTCTCCAACTCAAAAAAATCAGGCTGCTCAAATAAATCAGTGGGTACACTGCGGCTTCGGGCCATGATCTTCCTCCAGTCAGTGTTCTTGTTCTCTCTCCATCGCAAGCACACTCCGCGCTGCGATACGGAAGAAGAGCTCCAAGGCGTTTCCGTGCTTCACGATCGAAACAAGGAGACCTCCTTGCTAGTGTGCAAGAACCCAGCGGAAAAGACCAGAACATCCGCTCTCCATTTTGGATGTATGGAAGATGTAGGGTGTGAGACGGTCCGTCGGTGAGAAAAGCGGTTGCTGGAGCGGAGAGGAGCACGTGTGCTGTAAGGAAAGCCAGGAGAAGGAAACGCGCGATTCTGAGGGGGGATATACGGATGTGATTCATCTATCTCGCTCATCGGATGGATGCTCTTGCTGTGTCATACCATGGCCCAGCAATGTGCGCATCCTTCACCGTCGATGGTTCGCAGTGGCTTGTTCGTGTGATGAGGGGATGTCTGGTGCCTTTGCACACTCCAGAGAAGCGAAGGCACCAGGCGAGCGAGTTCGTTAACACCTCAATGATGCATCACTTGAAACCATAACCACACGATGACGACGAAGGCCAGAAACCTGCATCCGACATCCGAGAACGACGAGAAAGAACCGCTCAGGCGGCTACTACATCGGGGCAATGCTCAAACCAGGACGATCGGTATCCACACAGTGGACATCTCATGTTTTCCAAATCCTTTCCATGACATAAAAGGGGCAAAAAGAATATTTGGTATTTTAGAATAGAAAATAAGCTGCTGTCAATAAGGGTGCTTGTCACTTCGTCCTGGTGATGGTCAAGGTATGGGTGGTGAGATGTCGCCTTGGTCGTCGCTTTGGCTTTTTGGTAGGACACCTGAAACCATACGGTCAGGTTTTTTCCATGGGGAGCTCGGGCCGCTTCCGAAGCCATATGTTGCCTGGATGACCCCCTGGAGAATCGGGTCCATTTTCAGCGAACAAGGCTCTTGCTCTCCACATATTGGTTGGATATGCTGCTGTTTGTAAAGGTGTATCTCTTGCTGGACACTGGGCTTGTTGCTGAATACCCATGCCACAGAGGTATGGAGAAGCCATCCCTAGTGGGCTTCTCCTGGCTGCCCCGATGCAGCCCAGGAATCCTTGACCATGGACCACCTTCCATCGCAAGTGGTTCCCATCCACCGGGGTCACGGAGGTTCCGCGCTCTCGGTGTCTTCTCGTCACATCAACCATGTGGCGATGATCGCGGAATGTGTCGATGTCCTGGTTACCTCTGGTAGCCAGATTTGTGGAGCTTCGGCGAGGCGGACCTCGTCCGAAGAAACAGAAATACAAGGAACATGAGGGTCGAGGAGCGCCATCACCTTGTGACAGGAGCAGAGCTTCGGATGGATTGAACAACGCATCATGAACCTGGAATGGTGAAGAACTACCACACGAGCAAAGGAGGGATATGTGGGAACCCATGAGGGAATCACCTATGCGGCCTTCAAGCGACTGGATGGCCTGATGGCCATTGGCGAGAGCCGCAGGGAGGTCAAACGCGCCTTCCGTGAGCAGTGCGATGAGCCACTCTGGAGTCTCTCAACGGGCAGGATGCACTCCTTCAAAACCCGGCAAAAGTACCAGGGGGTGGTCATGCACTTCCTGGATTGGTGTAAAACCCAACGGCAGGTCTATCGTCTCGATGCGCTTGAGGCACAAGCGGAAGAGTTGGTGACTGCCTATGTGAGCGAGCGCCTGGCCCAAGGATACACCCCAGCGACCTTACAGGCCGACCGTTCCGGATTACGCTTGTTCTTCGGGAACTGGGACCTGGCGGCGGGTGTGGCTATCCCACCACGACGCAGGCAGGATATTCGCTACTCTCGCCAGCCAGCGGCACGTGATCGTCGGAAAAATCCCGCCATCGCAGAGCCACTGGAGCGCTTTTTTGCCGCCTGCGGCATTCGGCGTGATGAAGCATGCCGCATTCGCGTTGAAGATATCCAGCCCTCTCAACGGCCACGGTATCACCTGGAAGTGGTCATTGCGGAAGGCTATGGTAAGGGTGGTCGCCCACGGCGTGCTCCGGTCTACCCAGGCCGAGAACAGGACGTGCTGCTCCTGCTGGAAGGACGTGTGCCTGGTGAGCGGGTCTTTCCCCGAGGGGTGTATTCGCTGCTCAATCCTCAGGCACAGCGGAGACAATACGCGCAGGATTGGTATCGACGGCTCTCGAGGCGCGATCTTCCTCCCACCAATCGTCGCTTACGGCCAGGCGATTACGATCAGGCTGCGGCCCTGGAAGTGTCGCAGTATCTGGGCCACAGCCGTCTGGACGTGATTCTGCGGTCGTACCTGCGTTAAATCAGCATCCGTAGCAGCAAGAGAGGGCATTGGAGAGCATGGGTGTCTCGTCAGCAGGTTCTCTCAGAGTGGGCTGATCGAGGTTCCTGTCAGTTCCTGCGTCAGAGGATCAAGAAGCGTTCCGTTCTTGGCCATCTGGAGCGGAGATCGCCGCGCTTTCGCGTGGTGGACCGCTTCCGCCAGGCGTGCCACCTCCACCTCCGCGCGCTGGAGTTCCTGCTCGGATTGACTCGCTCGCTGCAATCGTGCCAGTAGCGTATTCAGGCTATGAGCCACTTGCCAAAGGACGTTCTCTCTCGCCAGAGGAGCCCGCACGTCAAAGTTCCCATTGGCAGCCTGGATGTGGGTCTGTAAGATCAGGGCAATCCCTTGCTCGAGCTGCTGCTTCTGCTCAGACGCCGCCCGATCTCGTTCGGCAAGCATACGCTCGAGTGCGGCGACGCGCTCGGCTCTCTCGATCGCTTGCCTGGCCCCCTGAGCCCACAGGTAGGTCACGATCGCGACGACTGCTTGCAATGCCAGAGGACTTGCCAGGGCACTGTAGTAAGCAGAAGGCGTCAGGAGTTGGAAATCAGGGGTAT
>JAFMRP010001092.1 GCA_017354095.1 Ktedonobacteraceae bacterium | reverse complement strand
CTTACAGACCCAAACTACCAGGCCATCATACTCCTGAGCGTCCTCGAATATACAAATTCGTGTCTCACCGGTTTTCCAGTTTTGTGCCTCCTCTTCACTGACTGCCATTACTGCCTCTGTGGTGAGGAAGGACTCATATCTCAGAACCGCCTTGATGCCTGGTGGCATTTTTCGGCGTAGTTCTTCGGTCAATGGCACTACTGCTCCTCTTATCTCTTGTCCCTTTCGGAATTGTGGAAGCCTGGCACGTATCTGTTCTGTTCGCTTGGATGGAGTCTGAGGTACCGTATCCGCTGTGTTGAGCACCTGGATCGACTCAGTAGCTGCTCTCTCTTTTTTAAAGTATCCATATCCAGCACTCGTTTTGCCTCCGACACCATATTTCTGCAATGCCTCCTGGAGCCATACCCTGGCTCGCTGCTCCACGTCCGCTACATGCTGTGTCTTACTGGCGTCACGAGGAGCGAGTGCAAAGGTGAATGCGGTATCGGTTACTGTGAGGAAAGTGACGGGAATGGGGTTCTGGTCGTTAGTAGGTGGTTTCTTTCCTCCATAGTATTCAGCATAATGAGGATTCATGATGTCGAGGGTGAACGCTGCCTTCCCATCGGTTGGCATTGCATCGAAGAAGATTACTGTTCCTGCTTGTTTTTGGGAGCCAAAAATGCGTTTGATCTCATCGTTGTCATCTTCAATCTTCTCGCTTCTGTATCCTTCGATTTCGCCTGTGACGTATGCCCTGGTGAGTCCTTTCAACGCGCTTGCTGGGATGAAAGGAATACCGTAGAGATGGTGGAGCGTGATATCAGTTTCGATCACACTCTCTCCTCCCAGGCCGATTACCATACGCCAGTCAAGAGAGGCTTGAAAGAGTGTGGCCTGCATGGCTGACACCATGGCATGCCAGCGGTTGTAGGCAGATTGAGCCAAATTAGGATCGATGTGATCTCCCTTCGCAAGATTTTGCAACCAGGGTCCTTTATGCTTCGTATCCGCGACGACGGTCTGGGGTGGATACTTATCCAGGATGAGTGCCAGATTTTTACATCTTGTGATGTGGTCATTTACCAAAGTTGCGGTGTCGGCAGGGAGGTTATAACGATCACCCATCAGTCTTCTCCTTCGAGTTCTGCTTCCGCAAATCGGCTGAGCCAGCTTCCAAAAGCGAGGCATTCCGCCGTCGCACGTCGATAGTCTGCACTGCTCGTGCCAGAATCAACGATCCATTTGAGAAGCCCATCCTTTCCGTTGTTCATGACGGCCATGTTGAGGGCACTAAAGTGGCCCGATCCTTGCATCCACTCGGTTAGATGAGCGAGGAGAAGGAAATGCGCTTTATTCTCGTCATTTTTTCCTTTGGCCTTGAAAAAGCCCAGTGTTTGGCCCAGACCGTTGATCTGGATCATCGCGTTGAGTCCGCGTGCCAGAGAGCGATACTCTTTCTGAAGCGTTTTCTCTTTCTGTTGTATCGCTTTCACATACTTCCATGCCTGTCCTCCTCGTTCCTGTTCCAGATTCTGTCGACGTGTCTCCTGTTGCTGCGTCATCATGCAATCTCCTTCCGAAATACTGGTGCTCGTATGATCTATTCGCCTTCCCAATGTAACCGGACAAGCCCACGTCCTACCGTCTCATCACCGCCCAGTTGAATATAGCCTCCCTGGTTGTTCTCCAGGGACATGGCATCTTGCAGTATCTCTGCAGCAGGGATAGCCTTCTCACCTTTTTCTTTGTTTCTGGCTTTCCGTGAATCCGTTGCATACATGGGCACATAGAGCAGTGTATCTGTGGGGAGATGCTCCTCTGTCCAGAGCGCGCCCCCTGCCACCGTTTTTGTCGCGCGATCGATACGCACCCGGGTAATGATCTCAGTGGCGTAAAGCACAAAGTCGCAGAAGTCATTGTCTGGCAAGATAATCAATGACCGCCTGAGTTTCTCTCGCCAGTAGTCATGGGTCCTGGGAATTGCATGGTTGGCGATCCAATCAGCGATGGTATCAGCAGCAGTGCTCGGCTGTGCCTGAAAGCTAAATTCTTCTAGCACCACGCTCCCGCTGGCGCTCACCTGGCTGGTGCTCGTCACGAGGGCAACAGGTGGCTTCGATGGATCGGTATTGATCGGCGTCGGTATCTGCCAGGGAAGTGCCTCGTCGCTGCGCTCTCTATCTCGTTTAAAGCGCCCAAGCACATCGTAAGAGGTGGTATAGGCAAAGACCCCGCTGAGCGAGCGAACAGAGAAGAGCAGAATCCGCGCGTCCCCCGCAATGAGCGCACCTGCATGATCGGCACCGGTCGTTTTCGGGCCAAACATGATGATGACTTTCTCATCGGTCAGGGTGCCGATATTCCGTTCCACCATGTCTTCAGCGACAGAGCGGAGTTTCCCTTTGATGCCGCTCCCCTGGATCATCGGATACTGCGTCGTACGTTCGCGTTGGATGGGAAGATCGATGCTACTGAGACCAGAGCCAACGCCTGCGTGAAGCGGCGTCTCGACATAGAGATACAGCGTTTTTGTTGCAGTGATCATGTTAATATTCTCCTGTGTATGCAATACCGTAGCCAATTTGCCATCCATATTCTGTGAGTGGTTGTGTGATCGAGACAGGTGTGTCGAAGTAATAGACA
>JAFMRP010001091.1 GCA_017354095.1 Ktedonobacteraceae bacterium | reverse complement strand
AGACTGGGGGTATAGCCCCCAGCCATCTTTCCTCGCTCTCCACCGCAGGTGACGAAACCTTATTTACCGCCTTCCGCTACTACCTCAACTACCTCGCTGGCACGCTCACGTCGAGCCACCATACGCGCAACGAGCGGCAGAATACAACTTACCAGCATGATCACCGCGATAATATAAAGCGGCGTGACATAGTCAGGGTTGCTGGTCGTGCCGAAACTGGCGATCAATATCGGACCCAGAATGCCGCCTGCGCTCCAGGCCGTGAGCATCGCTCCATAGATCGTGCCGGAGTTGCGTGCCCCAAAGAAATCGGCGGCGAAGGCGGGCATGGTGCCAAAGCCACCACCATAGCACAGGCCGATCAACGAAGCTGGAATAAAGAGCAGTGCGAAATTGCCGATAAAAGGCGTCAGGGCGAAACAGAAGATCTGGATCACAAAGAGGGCCAGGAAGGTGTATGGCCGCCCAATCGTATCCGAGAGCCAGCCCCAGAAGAGACGCCCGGCACCGTTAAAGATCGAGATGGTGATGACCAGCGTTGAGGCAATGCCAGCAGCCTGGGTAGCGTTGATACCAGCCAGCGTGAATTTCACTGCCAGTGGCGATGCCACCGAGATCAGTGCCGCTCCGGCCGTGACGTTCAACGCGAGAATGAACCAGAGCAGATACCACCTGGGAGAGGCCAATGCCTCGCGCAGCGTATAATCGCGCGTGGCTTTTATCTCCTCCTGCTTCTGAGCTGGAGGTGTCCAGCCCGGAGGTGTATAGCCATCGGGCGCTACACGGAAGAATTGTGCGGCCACGACCACAATCACCAGGTAGACGACTCCCAGAATCATGAACGCTTGATTTAGACCCAGGGGAAGCAGGTAGTTCGCGGCAATTGGGCCAGTCAGCGCTGCTCCACCTCCGAAGCCAGCCACCGCCAGCCCCGTAATAAAGCCGCGCCGGTCAGGAAACCACTTGATCAGCATCGCCAGGGCAACAATATAGCCCAGGCCGAGGCCAGCACCGCCGATGATGCCGTAAGTGAGATAAAGCAGGAACAGGTTGGGCGCAGAGAGGCCAGCCAGGAAAACTCCCGCGCCATAGAGAATACCAGCGACACTGGCGATGACCCGCGGCCCGAAGCGGCTGTTGAGGTACCCCCCAAAGCCGGCCACAACTCCCAGCGCTAGCAGGGCAATACTAAATGTCAGGTTGGCCTGAGCACGCGGCGGTTTATTGTATAGATCAATGACCGGGGTAAGGAAGACGCTCCAGGCGTAGACGGCACCCAGGGCCAGTTGCATGCAGAAGGCCGCAATAGCAATGACCCAGCGATTGGGAAGTGAGGATGTGGTAGCAGGCGAACTACTCATGGATTACTCCTCTCTGAGATGAATCCGAACTTCGAAAACTACCTTGAGAAGATTAAGAAGGGCTATTTGTCGACGGCGATGATATGGAAAACCATCAATATGACAATAGTATATAAAATGAAGTGATATTTTACAAGCAATTCGCGGCAAGCATGGTTATATGTGATTTTGGTGAGAGCGATACCCTCAGAAAAAAGTACTAGCCCCCTGTCGCAATTTCATAACCAGTTTTTGCTTCAACCGGTGACCATGAACAATCGAGCCAGCCACTGATTCTCAGCTTTCTAAGCCTGCGCTTACCTTGCTAAATGAATTCTCATGCGCTATACTAGCCTCAAGTTTTGTCGTGAGTTGCGAAAATGCATAGAGGCATAGCTTGAAACAAAGAAATAGCATGCATAGGTAATTGTTTAGCAGAAGAAGGGTCTTGTAGCATCGCATGGAAATGCCTCCCAAAAATAAACACGAGATTTCTGAAACAAACTCCAAGTCACGTAACACCCCCCCCAAAGTTCCCCAAAAGCGCAAGCTGGCGGCGCGTTTTGCCCTTCCGGCTGTGTTGATCCTCATCGGGGCACTTTTGCTTGTGCTGGCTGGTACCCGCCTGGTGAATTTTGCGGCAACCGGAACTACGACACAAGAAAAACCAATCAGCGAGTTGCTGAATATGGCCGACCGGCATGAACTGAAACAGGTGACCATCAGTGGCAATGATGTTACGGCTACCAGTTTGGCCGGCAAGCAGTATCACGCTTTGAAGGAAGATGGTCAGACGGTAACCGATCTGTTCCGTCGCGATGGCGTCGCGGTCAACGTTGATGGTGACCAGCGTGGCCAGATCTCTCAGGGTATTCTGGAACTGTTCCTGGTCCTCCTGGTGGCCGGGGCGATGTTCTTTTTTATCCGGCGTGGTAACCTGGGTGGCCAGGCTCTGCCGTTTGCTCGCTCAAAGGCCAAACGTTTCAATGAATCACGCCCCTCCATTCTTTTCAATGATGTGGCGGGTGTGGAAGAAGCAAAAATTGAACTGCAAGAAATTGTAGAATATCTGAAGCATCCAGAGCGCTTTGTCGCCATGGGCGCACGTACGCCCAAGGGCGTCCTTCTGGTTGGTGCGCCTGGTACCGGCAAGACGCTGATTTCGCGCGCGGTAGCCGGTGAGGCTGGCGTACCTTTCTATAGCGTGAGTGGCTCTGAGTTTGTTGAGATGTTTGTTGGCGTCGGCGCTGCGCGCGTACGTGACCTCTTTAAAGAGGCGAAAGAACATGCTCC
>JAFMRP010001090.1 GCA_017354095.1 Ktedonobacteraceae bacterium | reverse complement strand
CTAGAAACGCAATAAACTATGTTGGTGCTGGGTATTGAAAGCTCATGCGATGAGACCGGGGCTGCCGTAGTGAGCAATGGGAGATACATCCTCTCCAACGTCGTAGCCTCGCAAATAGAGATCCATAATCGCTACGGGGGAGTCGTGCCTGAAGTGGCATCCCGCCACCAGCTCTCCTCAATTATCCCCGTGGTGGAAACTGCCCTGGAACAGGCTTCCTGCGGCTGGGACGATCTCGACGCTATCGCCGCGACCTATGGCCCGGGATTGGCCGGCTCGCTCCTGGTTGGCCTGACGGCTGGCAAGGCGTTCGCGCTGGCTCGCGATCTGCCGTTCCTGGGCGTGAATCACCTGGAAGCCCATATTTATGCCAACTGGCTGCGCCGGGGCGAGACTCCTCCTGCTCAAGATGCCCAGGAGGCCGATTGGAAGTATCAGGAAGGCGATCCTGTGTTCCCGCTGATCTGCCTTGTCATTTCGGGCGCGCACAGCGAATTAGTCCTGGCACGCGAGCACGGCCACTATGAACTGCTGGGTCGCACACGCGATGATGCCGCAGGCGAGGCGTTTGATAAGGTCGCGCGCATCCTGGGCCTGAGCTATCCCGGTGGCCCGGCCATTCAAAAGGCTGCCCAGCAGGCTGAAGAAGAACTGTTGCAGCAGAAAAAACCACTGGCATTGGCGCGCAGTGCCTATCGCCTTCCCCGCGCCTGGCTGCGCGGCACCTACGACTTTAGCTTTAGCGGCCTCAAAACCGCGATGCTGCACCTGGCTGAAGGCGCCGTGGAGAAGCAACAGATACATCCGGCACCTGAAGGACGACAGCCCTCTCAGTACCGGCGCATGGGCGCTCAGGCGGCTCAGCATGGCGTGCCCAACGTCTCTCTGCTCGCCTCCAGCTTTCAAGAATCAATCGTCGATGTGCTGGCGGTGAAGACACGCATGGCCGCTCAGGAGTACCACGTGAAACAGGTGGTGCTGGCTGGCGGCGTGGCGGCCAATGCCAGCTTACGCCAGCGCCTGGAGCAAGAATTGCTCTCGCTTCGCATCCGTCTCAGCTACCCGCCAATCGAGTTTTGCACCGATAACGCGGCTATGATCGCCAGCGCTGCCTATTTCCATCTGTGTCTCGATGAGCGGCATGGCTTCGACCTGGATGTGCAGCCAGGGTTGAGCCTGCCCTATATACGGAAAGGAACGGCCAATGCCTGAAAAAGTGTATGCCCTGGGAATAGACCTGGGGGGAACCAAAACACTTGCCGCCGTCGTTGATGTCACCACTGGCGAAGTTGTGGCCTCGACGCGCAAACGCACCCGCGCTGAGCGTGGCCAGGACTTTGTCTCAAAACGCACCATCGAACTGGCAACGGCGGCTCTCGATTCAGCCAGTTTGTCGGCCAGCGACCTGATCGCCGTAGGCGTCGGCGCCGCGGGACAGATTGACCGCAAAGCCGGCGTCGTGCTCGATGCCCCGAACCTCGGCGTACGCGATATGCAGCTGGGCGACATCCTCACCAGCCATTTTAACCGTCCCGCCTCCATCGGTAACGATGTGGAGGTCGCGGCCCTGGGTGAATATCTCTACGGCTCCGGACGGGGATACTCCAATTTCGTCTGCGTCTTCGTTGGCACAGGCATCGGTTCCGGCATTGTGCAAAATGGCAGCCTGTATACAGGACTGACCGGCACAGCCGGCGAGATTGGCCACGTCACCATCCATGCAGGTGGCCGCATCTGTGGCTGTGGTGCCCGTGGCTGCCTGGAGGCCTACGCCTCGCGCACCGCTATGACGAAGGCCATTATGGCCGAGATTCATCATGGTCGCCCCTCCGTGCTGGCCGATGAGGCCGCCAGGCAGTTGAAGGAGGGCGAAACCATTATCCGCTCCGGCATCCTCGCCGATGCCATCGAGCGCAAAGATGAATTGACTATCGAGGTCGTCATAGAGGCTGCGAACTACCTGGGACACGGCCTGGCCGCGATTATGAACTTCTACAACCCCGAATGTATCGTGCTGGGTGGCGGGGTGATCGAACGGCTCGATCTTCTCTTTGAAACGGCTGTACATCGCGCTCGAACGGTGGCTCTCTCCGAGTCCGCCAAAAAAACTCCCATCGTACGCGCGCGCCTGGGCGATTTCTCCGGTGTCGTTGGCGCGGCCTGCCTTAGCGCTCGGGCCGCTGGCTGGTCGGCCAATCATAAAGCAAAGCGTTAGTAAAAAAGGTTGGGCTGCTTCCATGGATGAAGATACACCCCGCATCGAAGTGCGCGCTGTGCATCTCAACGATGCACCGGCTATCCATCGCCTCGACTACAATTTTGAGACCGACCGCGTATATACCCTGCGTGTAAAAGAGCGGCTCGCACCGGCTACATGTCCCGGCAACGGGGAACCAGCCTTCTCGTTTGAACTGCTGGAAACCGCTGTCGACCGCCCCATCTATAAAGACTACTTCGCGGAAATAAACGACGTTGAGGAGATCAAAGAGCGCCTGCGCAGCGCCGAGGGTGGCTATGTCGCCCTGGCGAACGGTGAGGTCGCAGGCGCTATCTTACTCAAGGTGGACGAATGGCGCTCAGTCGTGCAAATTCAAGACCTGATCGTTGGTCATCAGTATCGCCGTTATGGGGTC
>JAFMRP010001089.1 GCA_017354095.1 Ktedonobacteraceae bacterium | reverse complement strand
ATCCTGAACCGGGTCTGGGGTTATGACTTTCTTGGCGAGACGAATATTATTGAGGTATATGTGCGCTATTTGCGCGAAAAAATTGAGGATTCGCCCAGCACACCGCGGTTGATCCAGACGGTGCGCAGCGTTGGGTATGTGTTGAAGGGATCATAGCGGGCTGTTGTTGCGGATCGTGAAATGCTGTAAAACGTTTGTAGCATCGTTCTCTCATGATTCTTGTGGTTGTTACCCAATGGAGTGTCACCTGTATGCCAGAAGCAAAACATATTGGAGCAGAAAGCGAGCGTACCGCTGCCGCTGATACGGAACCTTTTCATCATTTGCGGTTAGGTCATATTGGTGAGTCTGCCGATATGAAGCAGCGCCCAAGGCGGTCGCGTATCTTTAAAAAGCAAGGCGCCGGGGAGGATGCTCCGACCTGGCTACGGCCATTTTTTAGCCTGCGTGCTCAGCTCCTGGTTACTTACACGCTGCTTCTCATACTGGTTGTGCTGATTGTCTGCTGGCTGATTTATGCGCAGGCTTCGCCGCCCTATGTGATTCTGACGGCGGCCATCGCGGTTGTCATTGGTGCTTTGCTGGCGTATGCCTGTACTACGTTGCTACTGAGGCCTCTGGGGCAGGTTATTGATGTGGCGCAGGCGATTGCTGTGGGTGATTTGCAACAGCGTGAGCGGCTGGTGTTACGGCTGCCGCCGCAGGATGATATTGACCGTCTGGCTGGCAGCCTGGATGAGATGGTCAACCGGCTGGAACGTGCTGGAGCGATGCAGGATGCTTCTGAGCAGCGTTTCAAGCGTTTTTTTTCCGATGCCTCGCACCAGTTGCGCACCCCCTTGACCTCGATTCGGGGTTTTACCGAGATTTTGATGCGCGGTGCGATTGATGATCCAGAGACCAGGCAGCGTGTCCTGACGCGTATGAAAAACGAGGCTGAGCGTATGACGCTGCTGGTCAACGATCTGTTGACGCTGGCTCGTCTGGACGATACGCATCCTTTGAAGTTGCAATATGTGGATCTACTGGAGGTTGCGATAGAGGCGGTAAAGCAGGCCAGGTCGCGTGCTGGTGAGAGCTGTCAGATCTCTCTTGATCTGGCGACCGAGCCGCGCCTGGGGGTGCAGGCTGATGGCGAGCGGATAAAACAACTGCTTTTTATTTTGCTTGACAATGCGCTCAAGTATGGTGGTTCGGCTCCCAGAACGCTGATTACGCTGCGCCTGGCGAGGGAAGGTAAGCGTGCTGTGATCAGTGTTATTGACAATGGCGCTGGTATTGATAGTGCTGATCTTGAGCATATTTTTGACTCGTTCTATCGTGGTCGTGGTCGCGGCTCTGCGTCTGGTGTGGGACTGGGTTTGACGATCGCGAGTACGATAGCGTTTGTACATGGGGGGACGATCTCCGCTACCAGTCGTCCCGGCAGGACTGAGTTTACCGTCAATTTGCCCTGCATCTAAGGGGGTGTCCTGGTGAGAGGGGGTGTCGCGGTCCTAAGTTTGTTGACCACTTTTGGTGTAGCATGATACACTCCTCGTAAATGCGGCTTAAATCTATAAGTGTGCAGGTATTTTGCGGGGGTATGATTAAAGCATGTGGACCTCGACGATTGACCTCGATCTGAAGCGAGTAGCGCTCACCAGGCTATTAGGGCGGGTCTGGCCTGATGCTTATTTCTCTTCGTTTGCCCCGCTGAGAGTACAAAATATAGTGCGTGCCTCACTGGCCGGGGCGAACTGGGTGCGTGTGCGCAACCGCCTGGCGGGTATTTGTGGCAGTGATCTCCATTTTGTCTACAGTAATGGAGATCTACGTATTGCTCCGGCGGCGCTTCCAGGCAGCCGGCGTCTTTATCCGGGTCATGAGTTGCTGGGTGAGGTCATCGAGGTAGGCGAAGATGTGCGGCATTTGAACGTGGGTGATCGTGTGGCGCTCCAGTATGGTCCTAACTGTGTTTCCGCCGGTTTGCTGCCACTCTGTCATGCGTGTGCCTCATCTCAATTCGCGCTATGTGAGCGTGGCGCTTTCCCGGAGCCTCAACAGATTGGTGGTGGTTGGAGCGAAGAAGTGCTGCTGCATGAGGGCCGGCTCTATCGTGTAGCGTCCGGTGTTAGCGATGAGCAAGCTGTGATGATCGAGCCTACGGCTGTAGCACTACATGCCATTCTACGTCATCCTCCGCAGGCTGGTGAGCGGGTATTGATTGTTGGCGCGGGTACGATTGGCCTGTTGACGTTACACATGCTGCGCACCCTGTTTCCCCAGGCCGAAGTCAGCGTTCTGGCGCGTCATCCTTTCCAGATTGAGCAGGCGACGCGTATGGGCGCCCGTCATATTATTTACCCTCAGGATAGTTATGGCGGTGTACAGCGTGCTACTCAGGCGCGGCTCTATCGTGGGTTGCTGGGCAACAATATGTTGATGGGCGGTTATGATGTTATTTTTGATACAGTTGGTCGCCAGCAGACCCTGCATCATGCGCTGCGCTGGGCAAAGGCGCGTGGTACCGTTGTGCTGGTTGGCCTTGACCTGCGTTTTATGCGCATTGATCTGTCGCCTATCTGGTATCGTGAAGTCAATCTGATTGGCACCTTTGCCCATGGTAGCGAATGCTGGTCGTCCTCCGGTGTG
>JAFMRP010001088.1 GCA_017354095.1 Ktedonobacteraceae bacterium | reverse complement strand
GGAGCCACACACAACGCTATCGAGCCAGGAGCCGGGATAGCCGCTCGATCGCCAGCAGCGGAGCCGCCAGCCGCTCTAGATCCTTAGGGGCATCCACTGCTGAAGAAGGAGGGTCGACAGGCAGAGCATTGGTTGGATTTGCAAGGGGAAGGGGTTGTTCGGCCTGGTCCTCAGCTGCCTGGTACCAGTGACTTTGTAACGCGGGAGTCTGTTCTCGCGAGATGCCAGCCGTTGAGATGAGTATACCAGGTCAGGACCGGGTGTCAATCGGGATCAGCATGTCTCTGGATCTCCGTGGGTTTTCTTTCAGAGGTGGGTCGGCCAAAGAGGCATCTGTATGTTCAGCTTGGGTCACTCTCACCAGGTCGAGCGACCCACTTCGCGCAGCGAGGTCCATTCGGTCCTTCTCGACCCAGTACTGTGCTGGCCTCTTCTGTTGAGCGTCTCCGCGAATGCGGGTCAAGACCACATTTTTGCCGATGCGGTCAATTATCTAGCAGCAAAAAGGGCAGTTTTTGCCTTCTCAATGGCGCACCTTTTTCAGACCTTGCAAGTGCTCAAGCAGCTTCTCAACTATTGACTGGTTGAGAAGCTCGCTCTTGGTGCCGATTGTCTTGCGAGGACAGCGCAGCGGGTCGTGGAGAACCAGGAGTTCGTCGAGTAGGTCCAGCCTGATGTAGGGCCATCTGCTGCGTGCGCTTGAAGCCTTCCGTCTTTCATGAGGAGGCAGTGAGCCGCTTGTATGACGCTCTCGCAAACGAGGGAGCCAGGGTGTCCAATGGCACCTGGTTCGACGACGAGGTGCGCGTCTTTCGCTTAGGCTTCGGTCTTCTTTCGATGCACGGTCTTGACATGGCCCTGAACGTTCTCCCGGCGGTCGTGCAACCAACAGTGCGCGCAGACGCCTGAAAAGGACACCTAATGACGTGACGAGGGGTATCTCCATGAGGGAAAATGATCCCCAGGCAAGTAGGATTCTCCTCATTCTCCCTCATGCAATCACATGTGATCGCTGTGCGTGTATAATGTCATCTTGAAGACGGCCTATTCCTAAAGAAGGAAGTTGTTATGCCTGATCTCTTTCTCAGTCATATTCGCCTGTATCCCATTAAAGGGTGTGGCGGAACCGATGTCCAGGTAGCGCAGATGGATAAACGGGGCCTGTGCTACGATCGTCGCTGGCTCCTTGTCAATGAACGAGGCCTGGGTTTGCAGCAGTTTGACTATCCACGCCTCTCTCTGGTCATCGTTTCTCTTGAAGAAGATCTCCTCTGCATTCAGGCTCCTGGCATGCCCTTACTCCATGTCCCTCTACAACCGCAGGGATACTCGTCCACTCACGGCGAAATGGTATAAAGGATGTTGTAAAGCCTTACCCGTCAGTCGACAGGCAGATGAATGGTTTCAACAGTTTCTGCATGTTTTTTGCCGCTTGGTCTTTATGCCTGAAGACGCACCTCACTTTGTCGAACCGACATATTCACTTGGCCAAAACCTTGCCGCCTTCACCAGTTTCCCCTACCATCTCCTTGGAGAAGGGTCGCTAAACGACCTCAATCAACGTCTGGATATGCCTGTCCCCTTAGAACGCTTTCGCCCCAATCTGATCATTGCTGGTGCTCCTCCTTTTGCAGAAGATAGCTGGCATACATTGACCATCAATCAGTGTACATTTCACACCGTCAGACCCTGTAATCGTTGTGCCATCACGACGGTTGACACCACGAGCGGTATCAGAACCAATAAAGAGCCACTGAAAACGCTGATGAGCTACCGTACATTCCAACAAAAAATATGGTTTGGGCAATACCTTCTCTCTAGAGATACGGGCACGTTACGCGTGGGTGATTCGGTGCACATCCTGGAATTGCAAGATCCTGTCACCGTTTTCTCGCATTAGGATGGGGAACCCCTTTTGAAAGCAGGGTTTCCTTCCTCCCACAAAAACGGTGCCACACGCATTTGCTTTGCGGGCAGTACACAGAGTCCTCGGAAAATACCTGATCGCACGTCGTGATCAGGCGATCTTTGCCGATTGCAGAGCGACATCACAATCCAGATGCTCTCAAGTGCACAGCGACTGACGTTGAGCAATCTCGGCGACTTTCTCATCAATGTGCCCCGGCCTGTTCTTTGGGCGATGATCAGGATGCAGTGGGCCAGAGTCACCATCGCTTTCTTGTGACCCATACGCTTGCGTCATCGTAGGCGAGCCTCCCCCATGTGCTAGAGTCGAGAAAGCTGAAGTATACTCTAGCACATGGGGGAGGCTCAGGGTCCCTCTTCTCTGAGCGCAACGAGCTAGTTGATGCTCAGGATCGTAGACACTTTTACCCCACCAGGCGTGGATACCACCACCTCATCACCCACCGTGTGACCCAGCAGCGCTCTCCCCACCGGAGACGCATGCGAGAGGAAGCCAGCGCTGGGTTGGGCCTCATACTCAAGAGCCTCTTCGGCTAGTCAAAGGGGTATCTGCACCATCTGATGCTCTCGGGCCAGGAGCTGAGACAGTAGAGGCAGTCCGCGTTGAATCGCCAGTAGAGGGGCCGCCAACTGCTCCAGATCTTCGGGGGTATCCACTTCCTAAAGAGAGAGATGGCTCTGATCGGTACCGATGGGAACCGCAAGTAGCTCCAGA
>JAFMRP010001087.1 GCA_017354095.1 Ktedonobacteraceae bacterium | reverse complement strand
AGGGCATGTCGGTCGGCTGCCCGAGGCCGGCCCCCCACAAGGGAGGGCCCTACATTTTCGGATGGCACAATAGAGGTGAGGGAGAAAGCAAGGGTAGGTTTGTAGGGTTTGGTGAGGAGCCTCCGGGCTCCCTCTGCTAAAGCCGAGGGCTACAAGCGAGTCACTGCACGGGTTTCAGTTGGGTCAGTGGGGGATAGAGTCAGCCTACGGGGTTTCATTCGTTGCTCGTATACGCTCATACGTTGTGAAAGTTCGTCGCGACGTGCGTGTAAGCTGAGGTTTTTGACAATAACCTGGAGTGGCTGGTATACTTGGGGGCGATTGTGTTGAGGGCTCTTGAGCGTGACGTAAGGAGTTGTATCATGCCCGGGCCAGACCTGTTAGTGACCAAGTTTACCGTCCCACCTGTTCGTTCCATGCTGCTGCAACGCACGCATCTGCTCACGGTTCTTAATCAAAGTCGTTCGTTTCCTTTGACCCTGCTATCGGCTCCCGCTGGTTTTGGTAAAACAACGCTGCTTTCTGCCTGGGCCAGTCAGAGCGCCGGTCCAGTTGCCTGGCTCACGCTTGATGAACAGGATAACGATCCGACGCGCTTCTGGTCCTATGTTATTGCGGCACTCAGACACAGTGGTTCGGCTGTGGGAGAGGCCACGCTCGCGATGCTGCGTTCGCCACAACCTGCGGAGTTGCCGAGCGCTCTCACTGCGCTCATCAACGAGCTGGCCGGGCTTTCGCAGGGTACCACGCTGATTCTGGATGACTATCACCTGATTCGGGAACGGGCGATTCATGAATCGCTGCAGTTTTTGCTTGATCATCTCCCACCAGGTCTACACCTGTTGCTGGCCAGCCGGGCTGATCCCCAACTGCCCCTGGCTCGTTTGCGGGCACGAGGGCAGGTGATTGAGATTCGTGAGACGGACCTGCGCTTGAGTGATGAAGAAGCGGCGAGGTTTCTGACCCAGGTTATGGGCCTGTCTCTCTCAGAGGAAGATATTGGTCGCCTGGAGGCGCGTACGGAGGGATGGATTGTTGGGCTACAACTGGCGGCCCTCTCCCTACGCAGGCACGATGATGTCTCGGCTTTTCTCCGGGCGTTTACCGGTGGTCATCGTTTTATTCTGGATTATGTGCAGGAGGAGATCCTTGGGGCCCTGCCCCAGGAGCAGCAGCGCTTTCTGCTGCATATGTCGGTGCTTGACCGGATGAATGCTGAGATCTGCCAGGCGCTGACCGAGGAAACGGCCAGCCAGCGGATTCTGGAGGAGCTTGAGCGCGCGAATCTCTTTCTCATTCCGCTTGATGAAGAGCGGCGCTGGTATCGCTTTCATACGCTCTTTCGCGAAGTGCTGCTTGCCCGTTTACAGGCCAGCCAGCCGGAGCAAGTGATGGGGCTGCACCGGAAGGCGGCGCTCTGGTATCAGCAGCGGGAATGGCCACACGAGGCAATGGTTCACGCGCTGGCGACGCGAGATTTCTTTTTCGTGGCCGAGTTGCTGGAGGGTTGTGTCGAGCGGTTGTATCTGCAAGGTGAGTTGAAGACGCTGCTGATCTGGATTGAGCAGCTTCCCCGGGAAGTTTTGCGCAAACATCCTCTCCTTGCTACAAGCTATATCTTAGTATTTAATGTGCTGTTCCCTTTCTCTCATCAACGTCGAGAGGAGAGGGTCTATCTTCAACAGCTGCAGGAGGAAGTGGAGTCGCTGCTGCAGGGTGAGTATCAGAGCACCATTCCTGCCAGCGAGCGAGATCGTCTGCACACGCGTATCAGGATTCTCAAGGCATGGGGCCAGGTGGCAGAGGCGCTTTCTCATGGCAATATTGAGCAGATGAACAGTGTTGCGGAGCAGATGCAGCACCTATCCCTGGATGATGATGTCCCGTGGAGGCTGCACACAGGGGGTGTTTTTGCTATTGCATATCGTCTCGCGGGGAATTTTCCTCCGATGGTGTCTGCTTTGCAGGAGATCAGGGAAACGGCCAGGATAGCGCAGAATCGCTACCTGGAGGTGCAGTACCTCTGGGGGCTGATTGCCGCGCTGATCGCCCTGGGGCAGTTGCGGCAGGCGCACGAGCACAGTCGAGAACTGCAGCGGCTGATCAGCGGTCTGGGGGTTCCGGCTCCACTGTCGGCGTATCCTGACCTGTTCCAGGCTCAGCTGGCCTATGCGTGGAATCAACTGGAGGTTGCAAAAAGCGCGGCGCAGGAAGCAATTGAGAAGACAGCCCCCTTGCAATACCTGGACATCCTCATGGGGGGCTATGAGGTGCTGATTCGTGTCTGTATCGCTCAGGGGGATCTGGCTGGAGCCGAACAGGCTGTGCGCGAGATGGAGAAGATACACAAGAACGCGGGTATCCCGCTATTTCGTCCCTGGATCGAGGGTCTGTGGGTGCAGATCTGGCTGGCTCAGGGGCACCTGGCCCGGGCGGTAGACTGGGCTGAGCACACTTCATATCGCCAGGGTTCCCTCTTTTACAGCCGCGAAATCGTCTATTTAGCGCTGGCGCGCATCTATCTGGCGCGGCAGCAGTATGAGCAGGCAGTGCAGTGGCTCGCGGCACTGCTCGACGTAGCTGAGCAGGTGGAGAGAGTGGGGAGTGTGGTTGCCATCCTGGCGCTGCAGGTAGTTGCGTTG
>JAFMRP010001086.1 GCA_017354095.1 Ktedonobacteraceae bacterium | reverse complement strand
CTCTCCCCCCTCATATACATACCCCTCAGTGATATAATAGTTGCCAGGTGCCGAATGTGTTGCTACATGTCTATTACCGCCAGCGTGTCTCGCCGGCGTTTTTTCCTTTGAGAAAGGGTATGTTTATGACAACATCATCGCCAAAGGGGCCTATTGTTGCGCCTTATGGTTCGTGGATATCATCCATCACAACCGACCTGATTGTTTCCGATACCATTCGTCTCGGCCTGCTGACCCTCGATGGGGAAGATATCTACTGGATTGAGGGGCGTCCCTCCGAAGGTGGGCGCAATGTAATCGTGCAGCGCAAGGGAGACGGAACAGTCATTGATATCACCCCCGCCGGCTTCAACGCACGTACGCGAGTACATGAATACGGGGGAGGCGACTTCACTGTTCATAACGGGACCGTTTATTTTGCGAATTTTGTTGATCAACGGCTTTATCGCCAGGCGCCAGGGAGCGAGCCGGAGCCGATGACGCCTGCCGGGCAATTGCGTTTCGCGGATATGGTGGTTGACCAGCCGCGTGGGCGCCTGATCTGTGTTTGCGAAGATCATAGCGACACCGGGCGTGAGGCGACGAACAAGCTCGTCGGTGTGCCATTGGAGGGCGATGGCGACATTCAGATCTTGAGCGAGGGGTATGATTTCTACGCCTCGCCGCGCCTGAGCCCTGACGGCAAGCGCTTATGCTGGCAGAGTTGGAATCATCCTAACATGCCCTGGGATGGCTGTGAATTGTGCGTAGGCGAACTGGACGACCATGGTCTTGTCAGCCGTGCCACCAGGGTCGCAGGCGGTCTCCAGGAATCCATTTTCCAGCCAGAGTGGTCGCCAGATGGTGTGCTGCATTTTATTTCGGATCGCACTGGCTGGTGGAATCTCTACCACTGGCACAATGGCGCGGTTGAACCTTTATATGAGCGAGACGCCGAGTTTGGGCGGCCGCAGTGGGTTTTCGGGCTTTCGACCTATAGCTTTGTTGCGCCAGACCGCCTGATCTGCTGGTACGGCGATAAGGAGGGGAGCCACCTGGCATATCTGAGTACGGGCACGTTGCCAGCACAGCTCACGCCCATCGATCTGCCGTATACCTCTATGAACAATATTCGCGCTTCCATCAGTGGAGGGTATGTCATTTTCATAGGAGCAACGCCGACCAGCGCGGCGGCTGTCGTCAGACTCGACCTGGCTAGCGGAAGATATGAAGAAGTGCGCAGTACCAGTTCGATCAAGCTCGATCCCAGCCTCATTTCAGTGGCACAGGCAATCGAATTTCCGACAAACGGCGGATTGACCGCGTATGCCTATTACTATGCGCCACACAACCCTGACTATCGCGCGCCCGAAGATGAAAAGCCGCCATTGCTGGTGATCAGTCATGGTGGACCAACGTCCGCGACCGCCAGTATGCTCAGTCTGGGAATCCAGTACTGGACCAGTCGTGGTTTCGCCGTTCTTGACGTCAACTATGGTGGCAGTGCTGGATATGGACGTGCCTATCGCGAGCGTCTCAAGGGGCAGTGGGGAGTTGTGGATGTACATGATTGCTCTAATGGTGCACTCTATCTCGTCGAGCGTGGCTTAGCTGATAGGCAGCGACTGGCTATTCGTGGGGGAAGTGCGGGAGGTTATACGACGCTCTGCGCGCTGGTATTCCTGCAAACCTTCCAGGCAGGGGCGAGTCATTTCGGGGTCAGCGACCTGGGCATGCTTGTGCGTGATACGCACAAATTCGAGTCGCGCTACCTCTTCAGTCTCATTGGACCTTATCCTGAGCAGCAAGAGCTCTATCAGCAACGTTCGCCAATCAACCACACCCACCGTCTTTATTGCCCCATCATCTTCTTCCAGGGCCTGGAAGACAGAGTTGTGCCGCCGAATCAGGCCGAGTCGATGGTAGAGGCACTCAAGAACAAAAAGCTGCCGGTGGCCTATGTAGCATTCGAGGGTGAGCAGCATGGTTTCCGTCGTGCGGAGAATATAAAACGCAGCCTGGAAGCCGAGCTATACTTCTACGGGCGAGTCTTCAATTTCAAGCTAGCCGAGTCCGTGGAGCCGGTAGAGATTGAAAATTTACCTTCACCCCCTTCATCCTGACCAGAAGCAGTGAAAGCACCACAGGCGATAGGCATCACGTGCACTGTAAAAGGGTGCACGTGATGCCTTAATATGTGCGTTCCTTCGGTTGTTCGGCTTCCAGCCCTTTGGATTGGTGGCAGGTCAAGCGACGCACCCGAACATCTGGAATGCTCGTGATGTTTTGCCGGCGCTGCCACTGAGCGTAACCAGGGAGTCTGCGAAGCCGGTTGCTGATCGGGAGTGGTAGTTTGCAAAGAATTTACAATTCTTTGAGTCTTTCCTCAAGGTTCTATGCTAGAGTGGCAATATACACTGCTAGGAATAAAAGGCAGGGTATTGCATATGTATTTTATCGCTAATGGTATAAAACTTCGAGCGACTCTGGATTTTTCCAGGAAGGTGGCAGCGCGTGGCTATCGAGCACACCGGTCAATAGTCTCCTTCTGCTTCTGGCAGATGAGCTAACTGGTAACCTCGACACGTATACCAGCATTGAGATCTTGAAAATCCTGCAGCGACCCAATGGACGCGGCATGAGCATTTGATCCTATTGTTGCACTG
>JAFMRP010001085.1 GCA_017354095.1 Ktedonobacteraceae bacterium | reverse complement strand
CCTGTGCATATGGTGGCGGAAGAGTTAGATGGTCTTAGTGGTATAGACGCACCGACATGGGTCTCTCGTAAACAGGCAACAACGTACGTTACCGCCGCTGGTGAAAAGAAAAGAAGGGGATATTTGATGGATACACTGAAGCGCGAAATACTCTCACAACGTGTACGCAAAGTCAAACCGTCAGGAATACGTAAATTCTTCGATATCATTAATACAATGCCCAATGTCATCTCATTAGGGGTTGGTGAACCCGATTTTGTAACCCCCGAGCATATCCGCCAGGCTGGTATTCGCTCTATCGAGCAGGGACGTACCCGCTATACCTCCAACTACGGTATCCTCGAATTGCGCCGCGCCATCTCTGCCAAACTCCAGCACAGCTATGGCCTGGACTACGATCCGGCTACGCAAATCCTCGTCACGGTTGGCGTAAGTGAGGGCGTAGATCTGGCGATGCGCACCATTATCGATGAGGGCGATGAGGTTATTTCACCTGATCCCGGCTATGTCGCCTATGAAGCCGATATCGTCTTCGCAGGCGGCGTTCCGGTGCCGGTCCCGACCTACGCGAAATATAATTTCGCGGTGCGAGCTACTGAAATCGCAGCCGCTATTACGCCACGCACAAAAATGATCCTGCTGGGCAATCCCAATAACCCGACGGGAGCAGTCATTCCACGCGAGGAATTGGAAGGCATCGCAAAGCTGGCCATCGAACACGATCTGATCGTCGCGGTGGACGAAGTATACAGCCGCCTGGTCTATGGGAGGGAACATGTCTGCATCGCTGCTTTGCCCGGCATGCAGGAGCGCACTATTTTGCTGGACGGCTTTTCTAAAGCATATGCTATGACCGGCTGGCGCGTTGGCTATGTGGCCGCCCCCGCCTATATCCTCGAAGCCATGCTCAAGGTGCATCAGTATGCCATCATGTGCGCTGGTACAGCCGCGCAAGAGGCTGCTCTGGAGGCCCTGCGCAATGGTGAAGAGGATGTGCGCACCATGCACGATGATTACGAGCGGCGTGGACGGATATTCGTTGAAGGGCTGAACCGCATCGGTCTTCCCTGCTGTGAGCCGCGTGGCGCTTTCTACGCCTTCCCCTATATCGGTGATACGGGCCTGGCTGATGACGAGTTCGCTGAGAAACTGCTCTTTGAGGAAGAAGTGGCCGTTGTGCCGGGTAGCGCCTTCGGCGCCGCTGGTACCGGGTATGTGCGCGCTGCGTACTGCACAGCCTACGATCAGTTGCAGGAAGCCCTGGTACGTATCGAACGCTTCGTGGGCAAGCATAAAAAATAATGTAGCACTTCACCCGACTGCTCCCCACAAGCGGCCCACAAGACTCATGTCTGGGTGTGGCTGGCAGCTCGCGAGCCACACCCAGACGGGAACCCATACGAAGCGCCTATAACTGATGCTGCGGCATGAAGGTTAAGCGGAGACAGGTCCCCAGGTTGCCTGCGCCCTGTCGCGCTTCAGTTCAAAGATATTCGGCTGGCGGAGCGCCCAGGCCGTATAATCCCACAATTCGCCCGCTTTGTCCCCTGTGGGAACGCTGTGAATGATCGGACCATAAAAGCCGACATCCACCCCTTCAAATGCGATTGTAGGTACTCCAAAGGCATGATAGCGCTTGACGGCCTCTTCGTGATCGCTCGCAACCTCCTGGATAGTGCTCTCATCCGCCAGAGCAGCATCGACAAAACCTTCGCCGAAGCCCGCTTCACGCGCGCATGCTTCGACTACCGCTTTCTCTCTAATGCTCTCTTTGCGGCCATGCGCTGCATTCCCCAGCGCGACGTAGAGCTTTTCTATACCCTCATTGCCACGCTGACGGCGGGCCAGTGCCAGCGTGCGCAGCGCCATCCAGCCCCCATCTACATAATTCGGCTCCACGCCCTCTTTGCGATTCACAATCTCCAGGCTGAACAGCCGCCAACGAATGTTCACCGGACGTACCTGGTGCGCCTCACGTACCCAGAGCGCTGTTCGCCAGGCCAGCGGGCAGAGAGGATCGAAATGGAAATTGATTGTTTCTGGTGTCTTCGCCTCTTGCAAGCTCATTCACTCAGTCTCCTACTCATTTCATTCGTGTTACGTGCTTCAAAACTTTAAAAAGTGAAGTGCCAATGCTATAAGCATATGACCGTGCAACGAAGGATGTCAAGAGGATGCCTGAGCGTTATGTGAGATGTTGTGGCACGTGTCTGGTCGCAGGTGATAGCGCCTGAAAGATCCAGCGCGGCCAGCGTGGGATGCTCTGTCGCGTCGGCATAAACAACAGAAAGACGGATAGCTTCTCTTGCTCCATCAGGCGCTTGATCTCATGCGACGCCAGCAGCTGACCCCTATTTTTCCGCAAGAAGAGCAGGATGCAGGCACAATCCATCTCGCCAGAAAAGGTTCGGATAGTTTCAACCGCATCAGGGGTATAGAGCTCCACGCTTTCAAGTGGCACCCGCTGCCTGCGCGCTTTATGCCGTACCACTTCCAAAAAATCCTTGGACTGCTGGATCTCTTCCAGGCGGATTTTACGCTGCTGACCCTCTCGGTGCGTCGTATAGATAAGCGAAAGGGCAACAAGCGTTGCCTTGAAGAGCCTGCCCAGAGCGATGGCTTCATTAATGGCATCGGTATTTAGATTACCT
>JAFMRP010001084.1 GCA_017354095.1 Ktedonobacteraceae bacterium | reverse complement strand
TACGCCAACCGCCATGGTGTCGTTCTGAGCGAAAATAGCAGTAATATCAGGGACACGCTTCAACAACCGCAGCGCCGCCGCGTATCCCCCCTCTACCTGCCAATCGCCCTCTTCCACCAGATCGCTGGCATCATCTATGACACCAGCCGCTTCCAGGGCTCGCTGATAACCTCGCAGGCGACTCTGGGTGACGCGCCGCTCCCGTGGCCCGATGATCGTGCCAATACGGCGGTGCCCCAATTCCAGCAAATGCTGTGTCGCCAGAAAACCGATCTGCGACTGGTGCGATCCAACCACCGAGATTCCTTCCGCCGGCACATGATGAATGCTCACAACCGGTATCTGCCCATGCAGCAGTTTGCCAACACGCTCATCCTGCTCCAACTGGGGCGCCGCCAGCAAAATACCATCAACCCGCCGCTCCATCAGCACCCGGATATAACGCTCAAGGTCGGTCCCCTGCTGGTCAATCGTCCCAATGACCACACATTGCCCCTGACGCCTCGCTTCCTGCTCAGCTCCCACCACAAACTGCGCCAGCACAAAGTCGGTAAAATCACTGGCTACCAGTCCAATGGTAGAGGTTCTCTGACTGATCAGGCCGCGCGCCAGCGCATTGGGCACATACCCCAGCTCCTCCGCTACCTCCAATATCCAGGCACGCGTTTCGGGCGAGACAGAACCCCTCCCCTTCAAGACTTTGCTCACGGTCTGAAAGCTGACACCAGCCTTCGCGGCAATATCTTTAATGGAAACATGAGCGGTCAACAGTCACGGCTCCTTGTAAATAAAGCGAACGCTCAAACAAAGCGAACGTTCGTCTAAAGCGTAACATATCCAACGAAATGATGTCAAGGCAAGCTAGCAGAGATTCAAGGGCCTGTGAGGCGATAGATCGGCCTGGGAAGCGACCGTGTAGGGTTTGAAGGTCTGTGGAGAGTTTGTATAGAGTGTGTGTAGGGTTTGAATCGGCCTGACAGGCGGCTGTGTAGGGTGGTGTAGGGTTTTTGCACAGATTTTCACAACCACACCCCACAGACATCAAGTTAAGCGGGGTTGCAGAATGTTTATGCGGCCCATAAAGGACGATCCCCCCATTTTGTGGTAGAGTAATACAAAGATACCCAATCGCTCGTTGAAATGGAGGACACCCCCTTGACTAGTTGTCATCGTGCCCAGATGCTCGAATTGGGCAACGGCTACAGCCTATCCGTCTTAAACAGCCCGCCGGCCCCCAAAGCCCGTTCGTTCGAACTGCCCGGCGATAAAGTACAATACGCCCCTGACCGGCCCGCTGATGTCCAGCATATCAAGCTCGCCATCACGCTCGATTTCGATCAGGAAACCGTCAGCGGCACCGCCTACACGACCTTCTCTGCCCTCTACGAGGAGGTCACAACCATCACCTTCGATGCCGTCGAGCTGCACATCGACGAAGTAACCCTCGTCGATGGTCCCAAACTTGCCTACACAACCACCGGCAAACAACTGATCGTGACCCTCGACCGCGCCTACCATCACGGCGAAACCTTTACCATTGCCGTGACCTATCACGCGAAGCCGCGCACCGGCCTGCACTTCATTAAACCAGCCCCCGAAGATCCCACACGACCCGTCCATGCCTGGACCTTCGGCCAGCCGCGCTATCATTCTTACTGGTTCCCCTGCCACGATGCACCCAATGATCGCGCCACAACCGAGATCATCGTTACTGTCCCGGCCCAGTTCCTGACCGTCTCCAACGGCAGCCTGCTGGACGTAACCGACAATGGCTCCACCAGAACCCACCACTGGCGCCACGATGTTCCACACGCTGCCTACCTGATCTCGCTGGTCGTTGGCGATTTCGCCGTCATCGAGGATCACTACAACAACAAACCTGTTTGCTACTACATCCGCAAAGATCGCCAGGATGACGCGCCGCTCTACATGGGCAAAACGCCCGCCATGATACGCTTCTTCTCCGACTATACCGGCGTCGAGTATCCCTACGATAACTACGATCAGACCGTGGTAGAGATCTATACTGGCGCGATGGAACACACTTCGGCCACCACTCACTCATTTAGCCTGGTACCCGATCAGCGCGCCGCGCTCGATATCGATCTCGTGCCGGTCGTGGCCCACGAACTGGCCCATCAGTGGTTCGGCGACCTGGTCACCTGCCGCGATTGGCCCAACGGCTGGCTCAACGAAGGCTTCGCGACCTATTTCGAAAAGCTCTGGTGCGAACACGACCTCGGCAGCGACGAGTTCAAATATGCGTTGCGCAACCAGCTGCACGGCTATTTAAGCGAGGACCAGCGCTACCGCCGCCCCATTGTCTACCACGTCTATCACGATGCCGGCTTCGAACTCTTCGACGGCCATATGTATAACAAGGGTGGCTGGGTGCTGCACATGCTGCGCCACCAGCTCGGCGAAGCCACCTTCCGCCGCTGCGTCAAAACCTACCTCGAACGCTACCGCACCAAAGAGGTCATCACCGCCGATCTTGAACGCACCTTCGAAGAGGTCAGCGGGCACAGCCTAGCCCACTTCTTCCGGCAGTGGGTCTACAGCGGCGGCTATCCCGCCTTCGAGGTCAGCCACTCCTGGGATAACCAGCACAAACTGCTCAAGCTCAAAGTGAGGCAGACCCAGGCCGTTGAC
>JAFMRP010001083.1 GCA_017354095.1 Ktedonobacteraceae bacterium | reverse complement strand
ACGGCCTCGTGGTAGAGGATGGGCAGACAAACGCTAATGTCATCCACGTGGAGAGATCGGGAGAACAATGATGCAGGTGCATGTGACGCTCTATGGAGCTTTGCGCGTAGTAGCAGGCAGGCAGTTAATACACCTTACATTCGAGGCTCCAGCTATTACCATGCAGCAGTTACTCGATGCACTTGTCACGACGTATCCTTCCATTCGCGCCTATTTGCTGGATAGTTCTTTTCAAACGCTCCACCCGAATGCACGCGTGCAGATCAACGGGCAGCGCGTCCCACACAGCAGCGCCGGTCAGCAGGTGCTCCAGGACAACGACAGGATTACGTTTCTTGTGCCGCACAGCGGCGCAAAAGCCGGGTAGAAGCGTGCAGTGCTACACTTTAACCAGCGATCGATGCCTGTACCGGTACTAATGGGAGTGTTTCTATCTGCCTGGTCAGGGATGGCAGTGTGAAACAAAAAGCACTGCCCCGACCTAGTACCCCATCGCTCTCAACCCAGATATGGCCACCCATCGCCTCCACAAGATGTTTACAAATGGAGAGTCCCAACCCACTCCCTCTCACCGTGCCTGCCAGGTCACGCCGCAGCCGCATAAACGGATCAAACAGGAGTGGCAGCTCATCCGGTGGAATGCCTGGTCCCTCGTCACGCACAATCACACAGACCTCCGCCCCTGTAGCAGATGGCCTGGCGCTAATCGTCACCAGGCTATCAGGTGGTGTGTATTTGAAGGCATTAGAGAGCAGGTTATACAGGATATGCCGGACGCAGGGTGCATTCGCCAATACTTTCATAGAAGCTGGTATCTCAATGAGCAGGCGATGTTCGCGCCGCCGGAAGGAGTCGAAGTGCCTGAGCACCTCGTTGAGCAGCAAACGCGGTGAAAGGGCCTCCATGTCAAGCTGGCCATTATCGTTCCCGATAGACATTGTCTCCAGCACGTTGTTAACCAGCACATCGAGTTCTCGACAGTAATCCAGAGCTCCCTGCAAATACTCGCCGTGCAGTGCACGATCAAGACAGCCATTTTCATTAAGTAGAACCTGCAGGAGTTCCAGATAGCTGTAGGCGCCAGAAAGTGGGGTGCGCAGCTCATGATTGACATTGAGCACGAACTGGTTTTTGAGCTGGTTGAGCTGTCGCTGCTGCTCATATGCTATGCGCATCTGCTGCCCGGCCTTTTGCGCCTCTAGCCGCGCCTGCTCTTCTGTATCTACCAGATTGCGCAGCGATACCATCAAGCAGCCTTCCAGAAATAGCACTATGATGCTGCTAAGACAGGTAAAGAAATAGACTGGCGGCCACCACAGGCTGTGAAACAGGATGGTATTATAGGTCACCTGAACGACGATATGCGCACCAAAACAACCACAGGCGCCATACTTCTCAAAAAGCCAGGCTGATAAGAGCATGGGAATAGCCAGAAAAATGTAGCTATGGAGCGTAACGGGAAAGGTCACGATATAGATCGTGGTACAGAACACAAAGCAAAAAATACACAAGGAGATCCGTACAGGCAGAGACAATTTGAGGAGCATGCGCGTCCAGGGGCCAGTCACCAACTTACACATGTCTTCGGCCTTCCTCTCCACACAGGTCTGCAAAAACCTACGCGGACATTCAAGTTCGTTGTTCTTTTATCATTGTAGCACGCATCTGCATTAAAATTCCATAAAGCATTCTTTTACTTGCTATGAAGCAAGTAACCGTACAAGCCCGTATGGGGACTGGCCGGGGATGACAACGGAAGCCGGTACTCTTATCACAATATTTGCAACTTCTTACTACTTTAACCGTAGGACTGTATACAAAAGCTAATTTCTTATCATTTACTTACTGATAGTCCTTACTGATCAGGAGAAAAATCTATGTTTGCCGAAGGTTACCTCTGGTTCTTGCTGGCGCGATTTGGGCAGGGAGCGCTGCTCATTGCCAGTATTTTCTGGATCTGGGTGCTGGTTGATTGCCTGGTGAAAGAGCCATCTGAAGGGAACGATAAGATTGCCTGGGTGCTCTTTGTGCTGCTGGTTCCGATCATCGGCGCATCCGTGTATTACTTTGTTCGTCGCCCGGAGCGCATTAAGGTGGCAGGTCGTTAGCAAGATGGTGTCGAGTACGGATGAAGGGGGCGCGCTCGCGCCCCCCTTCATTCTCTGCTATAGAGCCTCGAAGAGGATGTCCTGGGCACCTTCCCAGAGCACCAGGCGGCCCATTTCGCGCAGTTGTTCTCGTCCCTCGATGACTGTGAGGAAGTGGTTGCCCGCCAACTGACCGAGCTTGCTGGCGAAGCAGGTACCACCGTAGGGGAAAAGGATCTCAGTTTCGCTGTAACCGCCAGGATACCAGAGTAATTCTCCCGGGGCCGGGTGGCTAGTATGGTTTTCAAATTTGACGCCCAGTTCAGCATCTCCAAGAGGGACCCAGGCGGCTTCGCCGCTCCAGCGAGCGTGAATCAGCTTTTGACGATACGGCAGCAGTTGTTTGAAGGCCGCGACGGTTTGCGGTGCATCTTGCTCTTCAAAGCTGGCCACAAAGGTGAGTGGTCCAACCGTTATGCGAATTTTCTCCAAGAAATCACTCCTTGTCTCCCTATTTGGTTTACACGTATTACCCTGTCAAACTTCGTTTGACAGGTGCGCCGCC
>JAFMRP010001082.1 GCA_017354095.1 Ktedonobacteraceae bacterium | reverse complement strand
CAACGCCGGGCCTCTGGTCCAGACAGCCAACGATGAGTCTCTTGTCCAGACAGCCAACGACGCTGGCGCGTCTGGCTACGCCCAGGCTGTCTGCAAGGAATCTGCCGCGTCTCCCTGCGGTCAGGGGCTTGGAAAGGAAGACCCTTGCTATTCCGACCACCAACGCCGCTAGCGCGGCTAGCCTCCGGCTCAGGTGGTCGGAAAGGCATCTCCCGCAAGGGGTGGTCCTACATTTTGGGTGGGGTGAAGGGGGCCCGGCAGCCTTTTTGGGGAATCGATGTAAAATATCTGACGCATCTGACGCAGTGGCTCTGGAGGCGGGCTGAGATCGAGTAAATGTGACGCGCATCTGACGCAGCCGCTCCAGAGGCGGGCTGAGGGGCATTTTTCATTGATTGGCATGTATGGTGATTGATAGGAGTGTATGAGATTGATTGTTGCATGGCGATCCTTTCTGATAGTTTGTGATAGCAGAGCTTAGAGCCTCAATGGCGTAATAGAGCGATCAGCGAAGTGTGCTGAGGAAGTGGCATAGGAATTTTTGCCCTTGACAGGGATGGAGAGGGCATGGTATGCTGTTTACCGAACTAAGTTAGATTTTGGAACGTCGATTAAGCAATGGGGATTAAACAGAGGCGTACACGCGAAAAACAAGAGGTCAGGCAGGGTATTCTGACGGCCGCGAGAGAGATTGCGCAGCAGGATGGCTGGCAGGCGGTGACGATCCGCAAGGTTGCGGAGCGCATTGAATATAGCCCGCCGACGATCTATGAATACTTTGATAGCAAAGAGAAGATTCTGTTCACGCTCTACTGTGATGGTTTCGCGCAACTGGCGGAGGCGCTGCGCGGCGCGATAAACGCCGAGACAGATTACGAGGAGCGCATACTCAAGATGGGCGAGGCCTACTGGGAGTTTGCCAGGCGCAATCCAGAGCTATACCAGGTAATGAACGGCATGAATGGTGTGCCCTTGAATTGCGATGAGAAGCCGCACGATCTTGAGTCGGCATTCACCCTGGCAGTCGGGGCGCTGAACGACTGGGCGGAGAGCAAGGGGATTGTGCTGCACGACGTTGAGGGAGCGGTTGATATGCTGCGCTCGTTTTTACATGGGCTGGTGGCGCTGGTAATGGTGGATGATATCATGGGTGGGGAGCAGCGAGCCAGGCAGCTACTACGGCGTGGATTTCGCGATATGCTCACAGCCTGGAGCGTTCAGAAGGCGGACTGATCTTCTTTTTTTGCGTTTCCGAACTTAGTTAGATTTTTTGATAGTAGTTAGGATTGAAAGGAAAACTGGCGATGAGTCAAGCAAAGCCATTCGAAGAGATCCCATTTGTAGAGCTACCGGCGAACTATCAGAGTGATCTGGGGCCTTTTCTGGCGCGCAGCTATGAGCAATATGGCCCCATTTTCCGTACATTTAGTTTCGGTCAAGATGTTGTCTATATGGTTGGACCTGAGGCTAACCGTTTTGTGTTGGCCAGCCATCGCGAGTTGTTTTCGCATCGCCAGGGGTGGTGGTTTGTGGAAGAGATGTTTGGAGATGGACTGCTCACGATGGATGGAGAGCAGCATGACCAGCATCGTCGCATGATGAATCCGGCCTTCACGATCAGTTATATGGACCATTACCTTCCGATCATGCAGCGCATTATCCGCGAGCGTACGGCCGACTGGGTGGAGCGGGGCGAGGTGGACATCTATGACGAGGCGCGCAAGATCACGTTTGATGTAGCGGCAGAGGCGCTGACGGGGCTGCGTGCCGGGCCAGAGGTGGACCAGTTCCGCGACATTTTTGTGCAGCTGCTTAATCTTGGCATGGTGGCGATTGATGAGGATGATTATCAGCGGCAGCTGGCGGCGCTTAAGGGCCATCTCTATGAGTTGTTGCTGCCCAAGATCGAGGAGCGGCGCCAGTGTCCCACGAATGATGTTCTGGGAATGCTAGTACGGGCACGCGATGAGCAGGGCCGGGCATTGAGCGATGAGCAGTTGTTCGCGCATACGAATATTCTGCTGGTGGCGGGGCACGAAACTTCGACGAGCCTGAGCACGTGGCTGCTGTACCTGTTGACGCAGCATGTTGATTACCAGCAGCGGGTGTTAGATGAGTTGGCGAAGCTGCCCGAAGGGGAGCCGAATCTGGAGGGCATCAAGAAGATGAAGGTGCTGGAGAATGCGTTGAGTGAGGCTGAGCGGCTCTATCCTCCGGTGGGGAATGGGCCGCGTGGGACGTTTGAGGCGTTTGAGTTTCATGGTTACCAGGTGCCGGCGGGCAGCCAGGTTTTTTATTCGATCGCGGCCTCGCATCTGCTCCCGCATGTGTTTAGCAATCCGACGCAGTTTGATCCCGACCGTTTTGCGCCGCCGCGCGAGGAGCATAAAAAAGTGCCTTATGCTCTGGTTGGTTTTGGTGGTGGGCCGCGCATCTGCATTGGTACGAATTTCGCGAAGGTGGAGATTAAGGCGATGGTGGCGCACATCCTGCGCCGGTACCGGCTGGAGGTGGTACCGGGACAGGAGATTACGCAGTTTTATCGCACGACGAGTGTGTTGCCAAATGGGTTACGGATGCGTGTGGAGGAGCGTGAGCCTGTATATGTGTAGCACCTAACCTGACTACTCAGCGCTGTGCGCTTCGCAGTCA
>JAFMRP010000224.1 GCA_017354095.1 Ktedonobacteraceae bacterium | reverse complement strand
GGGTGGTACTGCTCGACGAACCAACCGCCGCGCTTGGTGTTGCGCAAACCCGCCAGGTGCTGCAGTTGATCCACCGTCTGAGAGAGCAGGGGCTGGCGGTAGTGGTCATCTCGCACAACCTGGCCGATGTTTTTGAGGTTGTTGACCGTGTGATCGTCCTGCGTCTGGGGAAAAGGGTTGGCACTTTCGATATCCATAACACGACTCCTGAACAGGTTGTTGCCGCTATTACTGGCGCTGAGTTTGGCGAAATCATGCAAACAGCCGGAACGGACGGCGTAGAGAGAGGGAAGTAAGGCATGAGAGAGATAATACAAACACGTGATGAATTGGGGCCAGCTGCCAGCTCTGTAGAGATTCCTGGTTATATAGAGCGCGAGACATTGCTACAACGCCTACGCGGCGATCTCGGCTTTATTCCAGTACTTTTAACCCTGGTTGCCATTACCATTTATTTCGCAATCACCACTAACGGACTTTTCCTGGTGCCTGGTAATATCTCGAACCTTTTTCAGCAGATCGTCACGATTGGCGTTGATGGTCTGGGAGTCACGCTGGTGCTGCTGCTCGGCGAAATCGATCTCTCAGTTGCTGCGGTCGGCACCTTTGGTGCGTGCGTGATGGGAGTGATGGCAGAGCGCATTGGTGTACCGCCGGTTCTGGCCATCATCAGTGGTGTGCTGGCGGGCGCGGCGGCGGGAGCCATTAATGGTTTCTTCATCGCAGTTTTGCGTATTCCATCCTTCATTGTCACGCTGGCCAGTTCCATCTTCTATACCGGTCTGCTGCTTTTCCTGATGAATCACCAGGAGACGCTGATCATTCACAATCAGTTCATTGTTGGCATTGCAGGCCCTTCCAGCTTTCTACCTGATGTGATTGGTGTTGGCTTGCCCACGATTGTGCTTATTCTTTATGCGCTCGGCCTGGTCATCGAGCACCTGGCGCGCAGACGCGGTGGTCTTCGCAGCAAGTCTATCGGCCAGTTGATCGCGCAGATCGTGGTCGCAGCCGTGATTGTCGAGGGTGCGATTGCTGTACTGGAAAATACGCCAGGCCCGGTAGCGGGCACCTACCTGGGTGTCCCTATCAATGTGGCGATTTTCTTTTCGCTGATCATGATTCTGTGGCTTGTGTTGACTAAAACGACCTTTGGACGTCACATCTACGCGGTCGGAGGGAACATGGAAGCCGCCCGTCGTGCCGGCATCAACGTGGTATTCATCCGCGTAGTTGTTTTCACACTTTGTTCGGCCATCGCAGCAGCCGGGGGCATTCTTGCAGCCTCGCGTAATCTGGGGGTCGCGAGCCAGGTCTCACCTGCGCTGCTGCTGCAAGCCATCGCGGCCGCCGTTATTGGCGGGGTCAGCCTCTTTGGTGGTCGTGGCTCAGTCTGGTCGATCGCGCTGGGGGCGCTGATCATTGGCAGCCTGGAAAACGGTCTGGATCTGCGCAGTCAGGGCAGCGATATCAAGCAGATGATCGAGGGTGGTGTCCTGATATTCGCGGTCACGGTCGACGCGCTTATACGTCGTACCCAGGCGCGTAGCGGCAGCGGTCGCTAGCACGCTTTATCATTGACCGCCGCACACAAATATCTTGCGGCGGTCAAATCTTTGCTCCCAGCGGTTATGGTCTGGTCGCCTCATCTCCACGCCCCGCTTCATTTCACACCATCCTACCGAAACAGGGTAGAAAAGCAACTGAACCGCACTCACACTCGTTTCAGTATATGCCTGGTGTACCAGGCATTCACGAGCAACAGACCATCTCAGCAGAAGCCTGTTACGCTGAGCAACCTTGATTGATCGCCATATTGTAGATAGAAGAAGCAAGGGGGCATATCAATGCTCTTTTCCGAAAAGCAGCGCAAAACGCTATCAAAAACGGCCCTGGTTATTATTATTTTACTTCCCATTGTCCTGCTCGCTATCCGCTATTTGTGGGGGCCATATATTCCATCGCTTGCCACCGGTCGAGCGCCTGATGGTAATTGGACATCATCCTCCTGGGCTCCTTCAAACAATGCATTTCTGGGAACTTCAGCCAGCACCAGCAGCAACGTCTGGTTCACCGGCTACCACGGTGTTATCAGCACTGTTTATTTTCCCACGGTTGATACGCCTAATAGTACCATGCTGCAATTTCTTATCGGCGATCGCACCCATAGCTGGTTGGATGAAGAAGTGAATAACACTGACGCGCATACCAGCTTGTATAAAGAGCACACCCTGGCCTGGAACACCGTCAATACCGCGAAAAGTAAAAACTATCAGATCACCAAGACAATTTATACTGATCCAACACGCGATGCTGTGATCCAGCACGTCACCTTCAAAGTGTTGACGGGTAAACTTGCGGATTATCTTCTTTACGTCTATTATGATCCTGCTATTCACAATTCGGGCGACCACAACAGCAGTTATTCGGAGACATACGCCGGGCGTCCTACGCTCGTTACCACTGACACCACGCGCGACTATGCCAGCGCGCTCGCGACCTCGCTGCCCTTCCAGCCAGATATGATGAGTTCGGGCTTTGTGCGCTTCAACGATGGTCTGACCGATCTAAAGAGCACCTCCAATTGTGGCACCGATAAATGTCCTGACTATACGATGAATTACGGCTACCAGAGCGCGCAGCGAGGCAACACCGCACAGATCGGCCTGCTCGATCTGACCAATGACGGTGAGATAAATACCACGACCCAGGACAGCATCAGCTTTGATGTTGTCCTGGCCTTTGGGCAGAACACCGGCAGCAACACCGCCAGCATCAACGCGCAGAAAGAACTTTCTGACACCCTGACTTCGCTGGCGCAGCAGCAGAGCGCCGCGCAGCTGCAAAATCCTGACGTACAGGCAAAGCCTGAACAGCAACAGAACTCCAGTACCTATACGTCGGTACAGTTGGAGACGTACACTTCGCAATGGCAGACATTCGATGACAGTCTGAAGCGGCCACCTGCCGTGGGGACGACGCCTGCCATCCAGAAGGCTCGCCAGCAGGAATATTACATGGCGCTCAACGTTCTCAAAGCATCACAGGACAAGCAGACCGGAACATTTGTGGCCGGGCTAGGAGATCCCTGGGGAGAGTCGCGGGGCGATGAGGATATCGACGGCTACCATGTAGTATGGGCGCGCGATCTCTATCATATTGCCAGCGCGCTCATCCTGGCTGGAGACACAACCGATGCCGAACGCGCGCTCCAGTGGCTGTTCACCAAACAGCAGTTGCCTGATGGTCACTTTCCGCAGAACAGCTTTGTCGATGGTAGTCCCCACTGGACAGCCATTCAGATGGACCAGCAGGCATTTCCGATCATGCTGTCCTGGAAGCTCGGGGTCATGGACCAGCAGAATTATCTACAGCATATCAAGCCGGTGGCCGATTTCATCGTAGCACATGGGCCGATCACCGCCCAGGATCGCTGGGAAGAAAATAGTGGTTATAGCCCCGCGACCATTGCCGCTGAAATCAGCGGCCTGATCTGCGCTGCCGATATCGCGCATATTAATCAGGACACGAAAAGTGAAAAACGCTATCTGGATACTGCGGATACCTATCAGCGGAATCTCGTCAAGTGGACTTATACGACCAGCGGGTCACTGAGCAAAATCGGCTACTTCGAGCACATTGATGACAACGGCAAGCCTAACGAAGGGTCTTTTATCTCTCTTGCCAATCATGGCGGTTCTTATGATAAGCGCGAAATTGTTGACACGAGCTTCCTGGAACTGGTACGGCAGGGTGTGCTGCCAGCGAACTCGCCCTATATCACCTCGACCCTCGCAGTCGTTGACACGACGCTGGGGGAGAATCTGAATGGGCATCTTTACTGGTTCCGTTACAATCATGACAACTATGGTGAGCATGCTGATGGCAGCGATTTCGATGGCAATGGCAAGGGGAGGCTCTGGCCTCTGCTCAGTGGAGAGCGTGGCATGTATACGATAGCAGCTAAAGGCGATCCTGAACCCTATCTGAGCGCGATCCTGGCAGCAGCAAACGGCACCGGCATGATTCCAGAACAGATCTGGGACGGCACGGCGAGCGCCAATTTTACGCCTGGCGCACCCACCAAATCGATGAACCCACTCAACTGGGCCATGGCAGAATACGTTACCCTGCTGGTCTCGGCGTCGCAACACTCTGCTGCGGATATGATCCCACTCACCTATGACCGCTACGTGCTCCATCCGCACAAGACGAAGAATGGAGATAGCGGGCAGCATGGCAATACAGCGACGCCCACGCCAACGCCATAAGACCTGACTGTCCAAACTTTCCGCTTTTGCCGACAACCACAGTATATAAAAATAGGAGGATGTTTTTGGGAGAAGAGGAAAAGCGTGCTTGACCTCTGGCGGGGAAGATGGTACAAAAGAGCAATGCAGCGAGAGACTGAAATCATTCAGATTAATGCTATAGAGCCTGAACCGGCCATTATTGAGAGGGCAGCGCGGCTATTGTGCGCGGGCGAGATGGTTGTCTTTCCGACCGAGACGGTCTATGGGCTGGGCGCGAATGCGCTCGACGCGCGAGCCAGCGAACGGATTTTCGCCGCCAAGGAACGGCCATTCAGCGATCCGCTGATCTCACATATTGCCGATGAAAGCGAGCTAGAATTACTGGTAGGGGAAGCGTCAGAGGCAGCGCAGAAGCTGGCGCACGCCTTCTGGCCCGGGCCGCTGACGCTGATTCTGCCCGCGGGTCCGCGCGTGCCAGGGCTGATTACGGCGGGGCTGCCCAGCGTTGCCGTGCGCATGCCACGCCATCCAGTGGCCCTGGCGCTCATTCGTGCTGCTGGCTTCCCCATCGCCGCGCCGAGCGCCAACCGTTTCATGCATGTCAGCCCAACCACGGCACAACATGCCTACACAGACCTGCGTGGCCGTGTGCCATTGATCCTTGACGGAGGTCCCTGTGCAGTAGGGGTAGAATCAACCATCCTCGACCTGTGTGCAGCGGTTCCCACCATTCTGCGGCCCGGGGGCATCAGCCTGGAGGAGTTGCGAAGCGTGCTGCCCGAGACGCGACCTCCGGCTCCTCGCAAAGCGCGATTTGAGCACGAGGCTCAAAAAGCGCCGGGACAGATGCTGATCCATTATGCTCCAGCTACTCCGGCCTTTCTGTTTGAGGGCACGCCAGCCGCCATGCGTGCTGCTATGCTAGCGGAAGTGGTGCGCCGCCAGCAGCAGGGTGAACGGGTTGGAGTGCTGGTTGCTGACGAAGATATTGCCACGTTTCACGAAAGCGGTGCGTGTGTCTATTCGCTCGGCAGTACGCCGGAGCAGATCGCGACGCGGCTCTTCGCTGGCCTGCGTGTGCTTGAGGAATCGGGGGCACAGATTATCCTTTGTCGCAACTTTGAGGAGCGGGGTCTGGGTATGGCGATACGAGACCGGCTACTAAAGGCTACCGGTGGACGTGTGATAAGGGTTGACGGGTAACAGGAAGAGCGTAGAAGAGAGGTAGATTGGACGGATGGGAGGTACGACGAGACAGGTGTTAGCGCCTGTGCAGGTGGTGGATCTTCAGCGCGATTTGCAGATTGAGGCGAAGTTCCGCGTCTTCGAGTGAGCGCCCGAGCAGCACTTCGATGCGTTCCAGGCGATAGAGTAGTGAGTTGCGGTGCAGGTGCATGGCACGTGCTGTTTCGCTCAGATTGCCATTGCAACGGAAGTAGCTCTCCAGCGTCTCGATCAGCGTCCCATCATGGCGTGTATCTCCATTGAGCAAGGTTCCCAGTGTTTCCTGGTAGAACTCGGCGAGTTCGCTTTGTCCATCGAGACGGAAGAGCAGGCGATAGACTCCCAACCGGGCAAAGGAATGCAGTTTGCCCTCGCCGAAGAGGCGGCGACCGATTTCGAGGGCTTGCTGCGCTTCGCGGAACGATTGCGGAATGGCATCCAGTTTGATCGCGGCCCGCCCGATACCGCAGGAATAAAGGGGGAGGCCAGCGCCATTATGCTGCTGGGCCAGCAGACGGGTGTGTACACGTTCCATACGCGTTAAGATTTCATCCTCGCGCTCACGTTCGTTGCTTATATCGCCGCTCAGGGATACGAGGGGGAGGAGGGCGACAACGCGCCGAGCCTCGGCCAGCACCCAGCATCCAGGCCAGGTCCGCAATAGTTCGTCGCGGATACGCCGTCCCCAACCCGTCTGTGTGCCGGCGGGGTAGTTGCTCTCGTGTTCATCGCCAGCCGGTTCAAATGCCACCACGACCTGTGGCACGGTGAGGTCAAAACCCAGTAAGCGGGCGCGGGTCAGCATCTCCTCGGGCTGTTGATAGTTGCCTTGCAGCACATCGGTAAATGCCTCCACCTGGTAGCGACTTTCGACCTCGCTGCGTTCGCGCTCGCGGGCGAATTCGATCTTCAGAATGGAGGCTACTTTGCTCAGGATGATGCGTTCCTGGTAATCGAAGTCGCTTTCCTGGCCAAGCAAAGAGAGGTAGCCAACCACCTCATGGCGAATCAGAATGGGTTCGCTCACGCGTGCCAGGCCCTGCATTCTGAGCCACTCGTCCGTCAGTGGGAAAGGCAGCAAAAGGAGGTCGGCGCCAGACGGAGCGGCCTGGTGGCGTACATGCTGTTCGGCATCCTGCACCACCACCCACTTGCCTCTGCTATCGGCAAGGCGCTCACACAGCCCCTGGATACCAACGCCCTGGGCGCTGAGTTCCATCAGTTGCTGAGCGATTTCCGTAGCTTTGCGTTCGATCTCGCCGCGGAAATTGACGACAAAGGTAATCACCTCGCGTTCGATTTCTTCCAGCAGCGCGGAGGTGGGTAGAAGTATAAGGGGGATATGCAGTTGATCGGCGATAGCCAGTGACTCGTCGCCGAGGGCATCTTCGGATTGAGCCGCCACGGCGACCGCGGCCACGCCCGCCTTATGTAAGGTAGTCAGCAGGTGGGGCAATGTTTCATCGAGGCTGCGCAGCCGTTCCAGTTTCAACAGCGCGAGCTCGCCGCCTTGTAAAAGATCAAAGGCGGGCAGGCGTACACGCATCCGGCACGCCCATGTCACACGATGCTCTAATCCTCCCGCGCCTGCTACTAATTGTGCGTCGCGTGAGGTAAGCAGGGTAAGGATATTGCGGACGGAAGCCGATGAGGTTGTTGGAGGTGTACTGCTCATAACTCACACATGCAATGCATTTCGACGCACACGAGGCGTTTTAGCGTTTGGATGCAGCCATCCCGGCTTTTTGTTCCTGTCTCTGCTTTTCCTTGCGCTTTTTGGCCTTGATACGATGTTTTTGCCATGCAACTCGTTTTGCTTTGTTCATACGTTGATTCTCCTTACTTTTCTGATGGTTATGCAGGATGTCGTCCTGTGATGTTTTCAAAATTATCGTGGCGTATGGAGACTGC
>JAFMRP010000223.1 GCA_017354095.1 Ktedonobacteraceae bacterium | reverse complement strand
CTCTGGCCTCCTCCACATGGAGACGGCGCGGGGGATAAGGACGCAGGAGGGCTGCGCCCTCCTGCGCCTCCCGCTATGATGCCTTTCAAACGATGGCGGTTGACCGGGCGGAGGGACTGACGCCCTCCTGCACCTCCCGCGCTCACACCTTCAATTGAAGGTGGTCAGGTCCGTCTATTAGCGAGATGTAGCTTACCACGATTCGCGATGCTCATGCAAGAGCGTGCACTGATCCTTTAGGGCAATCGGCCTACCTCAACAAAAAACTATGTGATATACTTGGTGAAGTACCATTTTCGAAGTATCATTTTCGAAGTAAAATACTCTATATGGCTCTGTTTTCCCTGCTCTTTAAACAAGCGAGGGCAGGGATAAATCTTATTTCAAGAGGTGTACCCTGCTGGAGAGCAGACACAAAGAGATAGCAAGACATGCCCTGGTGCGGCAGAGGAGAGCTTTACCAAGGCGAGGAAACCGCACGTTTTCCCGCTCCATCTTCTTGCAATTTTTCAGGAAGAAGCAGAAAGCAAAGAAAGGAGGCGGTGCATTCTTCCCAGTCAGAAGAGATGTGCCGCAGCACTGAGGTGGCGAAAGAGCAGTCCCTGGACAATCTCTGGTTGGCTCAGATCCTTTTCGACCTTGACGGAGTGAAATTTGGCAACTTTACGGTCAGCGAGTCTGCCGTAAGCTCTCCCGTATTTATCAATCCCAAGGTCCTGATCAGCCATCCAACTGCATTGCGCGTTGCGAGTAAATTAATGCAGCAGGAAATCAACCTGGCCCAATCGTTGCGCCGTCCGCGCGTACACCCCTTCTCGGTGGTAGCAGGCGTGCCGGTTGGGGGTCTGTTACTGGCAACGGCCTACTCGCAAGAGACCAATATTCCCATGATCTATGCTCGCACGCGTCCTGAAGGGACCGGCAAGCGTGGCATTGAGGGTCGTTTCAACCGGGGGGATAGTGCGTTAATCATTGACGACCTGATCACAGGTGGCAGCAGCGTGCTGGAAACGGCGACCCTGCTTGAAGAGAACGGGCTGAAAGTGAAAGATGTCATCGTACTGATTGACCGCGAACATGGTGCGGCCGAACGCCTGCGCCAGCGCGGCTATAATCTGTTAAGTATTCTGAAGCTGGATGTCATGCTCAACCATTATATGTCCCGGGGGTTGATACCCGAAGAGACGTACCGCGCCTGCGCTGAGTATTTACGCGGCAAGCAGGGAGAGCGCGCGGAGCAAGCGGACGAGTAAGCGGGTTCGACATCGCCCCTCGCTAGCAGGAGAAGATGTATGCAGCCTTTCATTCCGCTGCATACATCTTTTTTCGCTCTGTTCGCCTGGAGCGCGGCGGCTACTGCGTCGGGCGCGGAGGCTGGTAGGTGGGTCCCTGTGGCTGTGGTCGGTGGACGTTTGGCGCGGTCGAGGGAGCAGGAGCGACCGGGCGTGGTCTCTCGTAATTTCCCCGTTCCGCAGTACCACGGCGCATGGTCTCCAGCAAAGGCTCGATCAGATCGAGTGGGAGTGGGAAGATGATAGTCGAGTTTTTCTCGACCGCGATCTCCGTCAATGTCTGCAGGTAGCGCAGTTGCAGCGCGCTGGGCTGCGCGCCGATCACGCCAGCAGCCTGTGCCAGTTGCGCGGACGCCTGCAATTCACCTTCGGCGTGGATGATCTTGGCGCGCTTTTCGCGCTCGGCCTCGGCCTGCTTGGCCATGGCGCGCTGCATCGTCGACGGCAGTTCAATATCTTTGACTTCTACGGCGGTCACTTTCACGCCCCAGCGCTCGGTGTGGTCATCGATGATGGCCTGGAGCTGCTGGTTAATTTTATTGCGCTGCGATAACAGTTCGTCCAGATCGGACTGGCCAAGCACGTTACGCAGGGTAGTCTGGCCGATCTGGGTTGTCGCCTGAACAAAGTTCATCACGTTCACCACGGCGGCAGATGGATCTACGACGTAGAAGTACAGCACCGCAGTCACTTTGATGGTCACGTTATCGCGGCTGATCACTTCCTGGGGCGGCACGGTCAGGGTGACGATACGCAGATCGACCTTGACCATGCGTGTAATGATCGGCGGCACCCAGAAAATGCCGGGGCCTTTGGCGCCTGTCAGGCGGCCCAGGATAAAGATGACGCCTCGCTCATACTGCTGTACAATACGCAGGCCTGACAGCAGGAACAGAACGATGACGATCAGAAGAAATCCCACTAACAGGGGCATTAAAGTTTCCACGAAAACCTCCTTATTTATAAGTGCCTTGCTTTAGTCCAGGATCTGCTTCGGCTCTCGTTCATCGGTAAGGGTATAGAGTTGCTGAACGTGCAGGCATAGCCCCTCGACGGCGGTGATACGCAGAACGGTACCAACATCCGCAAAGGTGGCCGGAGGCTCAAGCACGGCGGCCCAGTTCTCGCCCCCGTAACGTACGCGTCCAGCGGGCTGCAGGGGTGTCAGGGCGGTAACTGTCTCGCCGACCATACCCTCGGGTCCGGTGGTGACGCGCAAACGCTGTGCATGCACAATGAAGAAAACCAGGGTAAAGCCCAGCAGGCCTACCAACGCGCTCGCGATGGTGACCAGCCATGGATTGATGCGCGGCCCCTCAAACGGGCTGCCGCTGTTAAAGAATATCAGCGCGCCCGCCGCCAGCGAGAAGACCGCTCCCACGGTTAGCACGCCGTGCGTTGGCAGCTTTACATCCAGCACCAGTAAGACAAAAGCCAGCACCATCAAAGCCATGCCGGCCCAGTTTGGCGAAAGTGAGCCAACGGAAAACAGGAACAGCAGCAGCGCGATGGAACCGGCCACCCCGGGCAGGATGATGCCGGGATGTGAAATTTCCAGGTAGATGCCAACGACAGCGACGATAAAGAGCAGAAAGGCGATATTAGCGTCGAGAAGAAAGCCATAGAAAGTGTCTAATGGTGAGGCTTCCAGCTGGTGCACAGCGGCTCCGGCTGTTTGCAGCGTCACGGTCTGGCCGGAGGCCAGTTTCACGCCGCGGCCATCGACGGTTTGCAGCAGCGTCTTGAGATCCACCGCGCCCGCGCCTGTGATATCGACAAGGTGAGCCTGTCCGGCGGTGGTATCGTCATATGATTTCGCGTCTGTGACCATCGCGGTGGCCAGGGGGACATTGCGGCCATAGCGATTCTGGATGCCGGTGATCGAGGCGGTGAGATCATTTTCGATCTTTGACTTCAGGGTGCTATCGATGTTATTTCCCGATGAATCTACAGGGCTTGAGGCACCGATTCTGGTGGTGGGAGCCATGGCAGCGATAGGCGCGGCCAGTGTGACGAAAGCGCCGGCTGAGGCTGCGCGTCCACCCGTGGGCGAGACATAGGAGATAATAGGGATGTTGCTCGCCAGTTCGGCCTGCGTCATCGATTTCATCGAATCGATATCCCCGCCGGGCGTGTCAATCTCGATAACCAGCGCCCGGGCGCCATCGCTCTGAGCGCTCGCGATCGCGCGCGTCAGGGTGTGCAGGGAAGCCTGATTGATCTCGCCGTTCAGGGCCATGACATCAACGGTAGACGAGGCGGCCCGTACGGTCTGTACACTATAAAAGAACAACAATAACAGGATACCAAGCAGACCCGGCAACAACAAAAAGCGTCTTTGCGTCTGTCGCCGGCTATCATGTGCATACATCTGCCTTCCCTCCGCGAAGGTATCTCATGGCACGCCATACCTACAGACGATGGATCAACAGGCCTATCATAACACAAGCCGCAACGAAACACGAGCCAGGCCAGGAGATCGCTATCCATCACGATATAACTAATTGCAATATATATTATTGCATATCGCGAACGTAAAGTCAAGTGTCGCGAAAGGGCGATGCCACGCGTGCCCTGCTATGGTTACATCGACGTAAAAAGGGCTGCATGATCAAACGGCTGCGCGTCGGGCGCTGGCCTGTTTATGAAATACTATTGAGGTGGTGAAGGGGGATTGATGAAAAAGTGGTTAGAGTATTTGTCCCTTTGTGGGGAAGAATATTGTTTTTTTGAAAATTGTTGCAAAAAAGCTTCACAAGCTTCACAAGCTTCACAGTCCGCTTCCCAGGCCGATTCAGAGGTAGGGCAAAGCTTCACCGAAGTTTCACAAAGCTTCACAGAGGCCGTGGAGGTGGGATGGAGAGACGGGGGACATAGAAGGAGAAGGGCAACCTCAAGGGCCCCTCCCAACCTCTCCCTGCCCCTTGCCCCTACAGATCCGGACCGCCTTCCATTGTCGCCATTTCCGAGCAAGTCGTTGGTTGTTGCTTGAAGGGAACTTGTGGTGGGTTGTAAAAAATTCTGGAATCGATGTAGAAAAAGCTCCACAAGCGTCACAGCCGCCTGGGAGGCCGATGCAAAGCTCCACAGAAGTTCCACACAAGCTCCACAAGCGTCACAGCGGCTCCACAAGCGGGATGAGCGGAACTTTCTATTGATGATATTGAATGAGTATTGAGAAGAACGGATCTCCATTGATGAAGTCAGATGCGACCAGAGTGTGTCGTGATGCGCATGCCAGGAGGGCAGGGGACGCGGATTGTGGGCGATGGCTTCGCGCATAGAGACCTCCCCAGAGCGAGATAGAAGCGCTGCAAGTTTTTGCGCCTATTAAGAATAATAAAAAGAACAATAGCTCGTGACAGGGCTATATTATCCCAATCTCATTTTAACATTATTTTTCTCATTTTTCAAGCTTTCCCGGTTTTATTCGTAAATCCATATATTATATTTCATGTATGGACGACCGATGAAGTTTGAGAAAATAGTGGGGGATATGGGAGGCGAAGGGCACGGGGGACGGCAGGGTGTGGACCGGCAAGGCGCGGATGTTGGAGGGCACATGGGACGGTAGGGAAAGCCGGCCCCCTACAAGAGGGGGCCCTACATTCCCGATGGGGCACGAGAGAGGCCAGGGAAGACGTGTAGGGTTGGTTGGTTTTATGGAGTGTTCAGGGACGCTTTTATAAACTCCAGAGTTCTTTGAATGATTTCGTGTGAACGCGGTACATCGTCCAGTATGTCGAAAGCGTGATGCCCGGCTGGATGGGTCATAAAATCGAGTGTTACGTTCTTCGCGCTTGCCTCTTTGAGGAATGTGTCGATGGCGGCATGGATTTCAGGGTAATCGAGGCCGGCTCTGGTAATCAAGATCGGGGGCAGCTTCGAAGCTTGTTCCTCCAGGTAGGTCAGCGCTGAGAATTCATGTACCTCTTCCTCTGTCAAATGCCAGCCAGGTTGCATTGGTCGTAAATCGAGCGGTCCATAATAGGCGACCAGGCACTTTACAAATGCGGGGGTACCGCGCAGGGCGGAGCGGGCACCAAGAGGAACACCGGCAGAACCGGACCAGATAGCCAGTTTTTCTGGATCGATCTGCAACTCGAGAGCATGTTCGCGCACGTATGTCACGAGTTGATCAACGTCTTCGCCAGTGTCTTTGAAAGAGGTGCGTTCATCGGGGGAGCGATGATTGAACGTGATTGCGATGAAGCCGCTGGCAGCGATAAGTTGTCCCCACGAGACATATTGTCCACAGTCTTTGATATGTTTTAGCAGTTCGGCTGGACCCAGACCATGCACAAATATCACTGCCGGGCGCTGTTCCCCATCTCGCATGTTCGCAGGATAGTAGACATCTAGCAGGAGGTCTCTCTCTTCCACAGTTTTGTAGATACGATTCTTTGTGACTCTGCTCTGTTCCATCGCAGGAATTTCGTATATAATGCGCTTTTTTAGCAATTCATTGAGGTCTGCCATGCTCTGTGGGCTCCATTTCTTCACATAAGTACTAACAGAGTAGTATATGATATATGTGGGGTTAAAGACTACTGGATGATGAGGTTGGTGGAAAGGGCAGGCGTGCAGGGTTCGATGGTGAGCCTCCGGGCTCTCGCTCAAGCGAGTCACTGCACTGGGGATCAGTTGGGTCAGTGGGGACGGGGTGAGCCTACGGGGTCTCATGCATTGCTCGTATACCCTCGTCAAAAAAACGTTCACAAGCGAGTCTTTGCACCGGAATTCGGCTGGGGTTTCATGAGTTACCCAGGGGCTGTGATACATTTTTCAATGTCATAAGAGCGGCATTATTTCTACCAGGTATTTTTTGTGTGCTCTGTGTTTGGGGGATTTTGTGGAGCCACCCCATAAGGGGCGGCTCCATGGTGGTTATGGTGGCGGTTTAGCTGCGTTGTAGTGCGATTACGGCGTGGCCGCCTTCCAGTTCCACTTCGGTTGTGTGGTAGCCGTTGTGGGCTGTGCCGACTTGCAGGGAGGTTGCCAGCGTTTCGGCACGGATGTAGTCGCCGTAGCTGGCGAGCACGGGAGCCAGGTCGAGATCGTCGCGCGGCTCAAGCAGGATCTGGACGCGGTCGGAGATGGAGAAGCCCGCTGATTTGCGCGCGTCCTGCACCAGACGCACCAGGTCGCGTGCCAGACCTTCTCGCACCAGTTCAGGCGTCAGCGTGGTGTTGAGCGCCACGACCAGACCGTCGGCCTCCGCGACCTGGTAGCCTTTGGGCGATGTGGCCGACATCAGCACATCGTTCGGCCCCAGTTGTAGTCGCTGGCCAGCGGCCTCGATCTCGATGGGTTGTCCAGCTTCCAGCCGGTGCGCCGCCTGAGTCGCAGCCTCGCCCGTCAGGCCATTCAGCGTCGTTTTGATGGCCGGGATGAGCCGTCCATGCTTCTTGCCCAGCACGGGCAGGTTTGGCTTGAAGTAGTACTCTACCAGGCCATCCTCCACACTAAGGAAGCGTACGCTTTTGATGTTGAGCTCTTCGCGCAGCTCGCTTTCGAAGCGGCGCAGGCTCTCCGTGCTGACATTGTTGCGCGTCAGGCGTACCAGCAGTTCGCTCAGCGGCTGGCGGATGCGCTGTCCGGCTGTCTGACGGGCTGAACGGCCCAGGCTTACTGTTTCCAGCAGCAGCGCCATATCGTCGATCAATTGCGTATCGATCAGCGCTTCGCCGGCTACCGGCCAGGCAGCGATATGCACGCTTTCGGGCGCGGTGGCGTCCTGCCCGGCAACGAGATTCTGATAGAGCGCCTCGCTGACGAAGGGCGTGAATGGAGCCAGCAGTTTGGCAACCGTCACCAGGCAGGTATAGAGCGTCTGGTAGGCGGCGTGCTTATCCTGATCACTCTCGGCCTTCCAGAAGCGGCGGCGATTGCGCCGGACATACCAGTTAGAAAGATCCTCGACAAAACGCGCGATCTCGCGCGTCGGGCCGTAGAGATCATACTGCTCAAGCATCTCCGTCACGTCGCGCACCAGGCTGTTCAGGCGAGCCAGGGCCCAGCGGTCGATCAGCGGCATTTCCGAAGTCGCCACGCCCTGCTGAGGCTGCCAGTTATCAAGGTTGGCATAGGTGACGAAG
>JAFMRP010001081.1 GCA_017354095.1 Ktedonobacteraceae bacterium | reverse complement strand
AGGGGCGCACAGCCCCCGAAAATCCTTTTTTTTATTTTAGCGAGCCGCCGCAGGCGGCGAGAAGTATTTTGCCTATGCCCCCCCTTGATGAGTTCTCACCTCACATGTTATCTTATCCATAGAAACACCTTCACCGGTATCTCTCTTATCCCCCAGATATAGTACGGCAAGGGGTTCACCAAAACAAGAAAAGAGCAGCACACACCCATGCAAATACAGGAAACAACATCCATCAACGAAAATGATCCATTTTTGCTTGAACATAGCCACGCGGCGGAATTGCTTCTGATCCGGCATGCACACGCTATCCCTGACGCCGACGAAATCATCCCCAACGGCGTCTACAACAATCTCCCACTGAGCAAAAAAGGACGCGCCCAGGCACTCGCGCTGGCGGAACGACTCAAAGATCTCCACTTCGACGCGGTCTACAGCAGCCCACTCCGTCGCTGCCAGGAAACAGCCGCTCCCCTTCTGGCGCAACTCAATCTGACGCCCATCATTGTTGAAGATCTCAAAGAGGTACGCCTGCGCGTCACCCAGACCATCCCCGTCATACACGAGGGCGACGACCTCCAGCAGCTCACCGATACTATTCACACTATCCAGATGGCGAACTCAAATCGCGCCGCCATCACCGGCAGCTGGGATGGCATGCTGGAGAACGATACGTCCCACGCCTTCCGCGCCCGCGTCGTCACAGCGATAGATAACATCGCCCACCAGCATATCGGCGAACGCGTCCTGATTTTCTCGCATGGCGGCGTGATCAACGCCTATGCAGCCGAAGTACTTGGACTGGACAGAGACTTCTTCTTTCCCAGCGCCAATACCGCGATTACCATTGTACGCGCCTCCGGCACACAGCGCGTGCTGTACACCATGAACGATATCGCGCACCTGCACAGGTAGCCCTGACCCCTCGGCGAACTCGCGCGATATATGTCAGAGGCCCCGCTGGCTCGATATAAAATATACTCGCCCAGAATAAAATAGCCCTGCGCATTTGTTTTTATCTATGCGCAAGAAAAATGTACCAGATAACGCTCCTCCTGAGCTTTTTAGTATGGTATAATGCACCAGTGAGCCAATCTATGTCCTACGCTATACTTGAAATACATTATCTATCATATTTGGCACGCCGTGCCACCACTGCCCGCTACCTGCTGACCGCCGGGTAGCGGTGCGGCATCCTGCCCTCGACGCCTCCACAGCGAGGCGACACCTACGCTATTCCCGACCCGTCCATATTGTCATTACGTATCTCGCCCTCATATCATAGCCAGTATGCTCTCTATTATATACACAGGCACACTCCTGGCTACGACGCGAGATCGCAGGAGGAAAAAACACCCGCTATGGATTTAATGCATAAACTTACCAGCCTGGCGCAGCGCTATGACGAACTGAACCACCTCATGGCACAGCCCGAGGTGATCGCTGATCTCTCGCAGCTCCAGCGCTATGGTCGCGAACACTCCGAGCTGGAAGAGGTTGTCCAGAAATATCACCAGTTGCTCGATACAGATCAGCAGATTGCCGAAGCACAGGAGATGTACGAGAGTGAAGATGGCGAGCTGCGCGACCTGGCCTACGAGGAACTGGAACAGCTCAAAGCCGGCAAAGATAAATTGCTGGAGGAGGTCAAAGTCGCTCTGCTGCCCAAAGATATCATGGATGAGAAAAATGCCATTGTGACCGTGCAGGGCGGCGCGGGGGGCGATGAAGCTGCCCTTTTCGCTGGCGAACTCTTTCGCCTGTATAGCCGCTACGCCGACTCCCGGCGCTGGAAAATAGAGGTGCTCGCCGCCAACGAAACCGAGCAGGGCGGCGTCAAAGATATCACCTTTGTCATCAAGGGCAAAGGCGCCTACAGCCGTATGAAGTACGAGGGCGGCACTCACCGCGTCCAGCGCGTTCCGGTTACCGAGGCCAACGGACGCATCCATACCTCAACCGCTAAAGTGATTGTGCTGCCCGAAGCCGATGACGAGATCGAAATTGAGATTAAGGATAGCGATCTGCGCGTCGACGTCTACCGCTCCACCGGCCATGGCGGCCAGAGTGTCAATACGACCGACTCGGCTGTGCGTCTCACTCACCTGCCCACTGGACTGGTCGTCACCTGCCAGGATGAGAAGTCACAGCTGAAGAATAAACAGAAGGCTCTGAGCGTGTTGAAAGCTCGCCTGTGGGATATCGAGGAGGCCCGCCGCCAGGAGGAACTCAGCAAGTCACGCCGCTCGCAAGTCCAGACCGGCGACCGCAGCGAGAAGATCCGCACCTACAACTTCCCGCAGGACCGCGTGACCGATCACCGCATCGGCCTCAGCCGCCACAACCTGCCCGGCATCATGAATGGCGACATCGACGAGTTCATCGACAATCTGATCGCCGTCGACCAGGCCAGCAAACTCGATGCCCTGGCCGAATAATCCACGTGCTGGTGGAGTATGACACATACGCGTCACACTCCACCAGAAACATATTCCTAGCCTGGCGCGGCGCCCTAGCCCGTGAGCACCTCCAGCCCATCCACGTCAGGCAGCGTCGGATGCGGCACATGCGGCTCGCTCTGATACCAGAAAGCGGTCGAGGCAATATCATCCTGCAGCGGCAGATAACGCTGGCCACTGCGCCAGCCGAGCGCCTGAAT
>JAFMRP010001080.1 GCA_017354095.1 Ktedonobacteraceae bacterium | reverse complement strand
TTATTGACCTGCGGGTCGATGATCATGTCGCGCCGATTGCTGAATTGCAGCGCCTGTTGCAGCTGCACAAACTGTATCTTTTCCCCACAGATCCAGGCGATGAGATAGTGATTGACGAAGCGCTGACGCGTGAATTGCAGGAGATGCTGACGCGCACGGGCGACTACCGGGGCAGCGTGAGTGGCTTCTACGATGCCGCCACACGTGATGCGATGCGTGCGTGGAGTGGGCGTGAGAATCTGGAGGAGCGCTGGTTCGAGGACGCACGCATAGATCGTGTTGTGTTAGAGTTCATGCGCGAGCAGGTGAGGCGCTAAGCGTTATCAGGCATCGAAGTGGATAAAGCGTGGCGCAATGTTGTCGGCCAGCCAGACCATATCGTTGCCCAGATAAAACGTAACGCCCTGCCGATGCGCCTGCAGTGCTTCGATATGCAGGATTACCGGGCGAGAGGTGCGACGCAGCGCCACCTGGCGTGCTGTGGCCAGATCGGCCGAAAGGTGAACGTATTGGCGCCGCATCGGCTTTAGTCCCTGCTCGCGGATAGTCGCAGCCGCCTCGGGAGTGGTGCCGTGATAGAGGATAGCAGGGGGCGTGTCCGGTTTTTTCTCCATCTTCTGGGGCAGCGAGTGTCCATAGTAGGCGCGGATCCGGCCATCGCGCATCTCGAAGCGGCGCTTCTCCGATTGAGCGATCACCGCTTCGAGGGAGCTGGCATCCAGATTGCGCCAGCTGGTACGGCGGCGGCGCAACGCGTTGAGCAGGTGCTGTACCGAAACCCAGCCTTCCGTATCGAGTTCCAGGCCAAACTCGGACGGTGCATGGCGCAGCGCATAGGACATCGTGCGGCTCAATTGTACGAGATCCTGTTGCATAATCTCTTTTCTCTTTTTTACCCAGTTATACCACACTTTCACATTGGATAATAGATATATTGGGTATTCTGTCAAACCTCGCTTAACGAGTGCGCCGCAGGCGGCGCGGGGGAAAGAATGCAGGAGGGCGTCAGCCCTCCTGCGCCTCCCTTTCACACAAGCGTTGGCAGAATGCTAATAAGGAGCAAAGGTGATAGTGGCACATTTGATGGTGCCGGTCGCGGTACATCTTTTCCTGCTGCGTGATCAGCGGGTTTTGTTATTGCGGCGGCAGAACACCGGTTATGAGGATGGTAATTACAGTGTAGTGGCTGGCCACCTGGATGGTGGGGAGGAAGTGAAGGCGGCGATGATTCGCGAGGCGTATGAGGAGGCCGGAATCGAGATCGCAGCGCACAACTTGCGCGTGGTCGGAGTCATGCATCGAAGAGCGGAAAATGAGCGCATCGATTTCTTTCTGGCGGCCAGCGAGTGGACAGGCGATATCGTGAATTGTGAGCCGCACAAATGTTCTGAGCTGGCCTGGTATGGGCTGGATGCGCTGCCGGAGAATGTTATTCCGTATGTCAGGAGGGCATTGGAGAACTACCGGCGGGGAACGTGGTTTGACAGCATGGGATGGGAATAAAGCCAGAGCTGGTCCCCTTGCGGGGACCAGCTCTGAATAAGAGGCTTGTTATTTCAGGTTGAGCATGGGGATTTTCGACACGGTCCAGCGATCGTTGGGGCTGGCGACCTCGAACTGCACCATCGAGATGGCATCTGTGGGGCAGCGTACGATACAGAGCCCGCAGCGGATGCACTTCTCCTCGTCGATAATCATATCGGCGCCGCCGCTCCAGGCCACGGTGCTCCGGTGCATGGGATCGCCCTTCACCACGCGTGAGAGGCCTTCCATGCTGATGCAGTCATAGGGGCAGATATCTACGCAACCAGAGCAGAGAATACAGATTGAGGGATCAATCATAATATTCAGCTGGCATTGCAGACAGCGGCGCGCCTGTACCACCGCCTCTTCAGGCGTATAGCCGGTCTCCGTCTCGCGGGTATTGCTATAGCGCTCATTCAGTGGCAGGGATGGGATCAGCTGGTGCGGGATCGACTCATAATTATCGACCATGCCGCGCCGGTAGTCGGGCAGTTCGACCTCTTCCGCCGCTTCAGCGGGCTTATCGACGCCACCCAGGTAGCGATTGATCGCGCCGGCAGCGTCGCGGCCATCGGCGATAGCGGAGATCAGGTTGCGCGGGCCCTGGGTATAGTCGCCGCCGGCAAAGAGGCCCGGGTGGGTAGTCATCCAGGTTTCGTAATCGACCAGGGGCACGCCGTAGCGATCGACCTCGAGTCCCAGTTCCTCGCCCGGCAGCCAGGTGGTATCGCTATACTGGCCGAAAGCCGGGATCACCGTATCCACATCAATCTCAAACTCGGAGCCGGGGATGGGGACCGGGCGGCGGCGTCCGCTGGCGTCGGGATCGCCCAGTTTGTTGCGTACGAAGCGCATGCCTTTGACATGTACGCCATCGTCGCTCAGCACAGCCACCTGGGTCACGAGATAATTAAACTCGACGTGTTCGAACATGGCCTCATCGACCTCGTACTCGTCAGAGCCGGCTTCCTCTTTTGAGCGGCGATACATCACGTAGACCTTCTCGGCGCCAAAGCGAATAGCGGTGCGGCAGCAGTCCATCGCGGTAAAGCCGGAGCCAAGCACGGCCACGCGTTTGCCGATGAAGGAAGGCTGGCCATAATTAAGCTTCTCCAGCAAGCGGATGCCATCC
>JAFMRP010000222.1 GCA_017354095.1 Ktedonobacteraceae bacterium | reverse complement strand
GCGGCATGTGTTATTCGTTTTGAACGATAACATAGCTGATGGGCAGGACATCTCCTGGATCTGGGATGTAGATTTTGAGAGAGTGATTGGGCAGACAAAGACGCTCACAGTAAGTGGCACGCGAGCGCTCGATCTGGCGCTGCGTTTGAAATACGCGGGCGTACGCGAGGATGAGATGACGATTGTGCCGCAGGCTCCGCTGCGGGCGCAGCGGAGCGAGCGTGTGACGCGTGTGCGGCGTAAGCGGGAGGGGATGAAGGACAAGGTCGTGACGCGGCCTTATGGGTTGAAGAGCGCGCTATCAAGCGCGTTGAAGCAGACGCCGGAAGGTGAAACTCTTTTTGTAGTACCGACGTATACAGGTTTACTGGAAGTGCACCGTGAGTTAGAGTCACGGGGGTTAACGCCGCGCTACTGGGAAGGGAAAGACGCATGATACCAGAGTATAAGCAGCCGGAGAAGCCATTGCTTACACTGACACTGGGACATCTCTATCCAGACCAGTTGAATCTCTATGGAGATCGTGGCAATATCATGACCCTGCGGCGGCGCTGTGAGATGCGTGGTATTGAACTGCGCGTTGTGGGGTTGGGGATTGGGGATGCGCTGGCTCCTGACGAGTATGATATGCTCTTTATTGGGGGGGGACAGGATAAAGAGCAGGCTCCGGTGGCGCAGGACCTCTATGATATCAAGGGCATCGGCTTATGGGCGGCGGTTGAGGATGATATGCCAGTGCTGGCCGTTTGTGGTGGCTTCCAGTTGCTAGCGCACTATTATCGTCCTGCCGAGGGGCCAGACATGCGTGGTCTGGGTGTTTTTGACGCGTGGACCATCCACAAAGGGGCGCACGTGGCACGCTGTGTTGGTGATATCGCCATCAGTTGGAATGGGCAGACGCTGGTGGGCTTCGAGAATCATGGTGGGCGTACCTATCTGGGAACGGCCAAGCCGTTGGGGAGGGTATTGAAGGGGCATGGTAACAACGCGGAGGATCGTACTGAGGGGGCGGTGTATCGCAACACCTTTGGTACCTATCTGCACGGCTCATTACTGCCGAAAAACCCTCATTTTGCCGATCACCTGATCAGGCTGGCATTGCAGCGCAAGTATGGGCCGCTGGTGGAGGCAGATGAGCTGAAGGGGCCAGGTGGGGAGTTTGAAGAAGTGAGCAATAACCATAGGGAGCCCCGAGCAATATTACGAGAGAAAATAGGAGAGCAACTCACTCCGATAGATGATACACTGGAATGGGAAGCCCATACCTTTGTACTGGAGCGGTTAGGATTACATAGCGCGGCAGCAAAAGTGCTCAGTTCAACGATTCAATAACCAGGGAAGAAACATTATGAGTTTTGATCGATCTCTGGCACGCTGCTCTTTCTGCAGCAAGCACTCATCAGAGGTGCGGCGAATGATCGCCGGACCGGGTGCGGCTTATATCTGCAATGAATGCCTGCAACTGTGTAACGAGATCATGAACGACCCGACGCCATTCTCGGCCCGTGCACTGGAGCTGGCGTCGAGGCCGCCAGTCGTGATCGCTGCCCCATCTGCGCTGGAGGGGAACGCAGGTGTAGCGCCCCAGGTCGCGCAACCACAGCGTACGATTACGCTGGAAATAGAGCAGAAGCAGAATGGTATGACATTGATATTGCACCAGTTGCTTTATTTCCAGGATGCGTTCGAGCTAGAGTACCTGTGGATCAGACCGCCTTTCACGGCTGGTTTTGCTTTTGTCCCACGTATTATTTTCTTCATCAAAGATAACCTGGGGGCGCAGTGGATGGGGGAGCGGGGTGGAATGTTGCTGGCGCGGCCTGACCTGGCCAGTGGTCCAACGAATGCGGTGTACCAGGGAAGCGCGCGTTTTCGTCCGTTGCCATCGCCAGAGGCGCGTACACTGACGATTCGAGCGGTGGATCCGCTGGGGCAGTTTGATGAGCCGATGCCATCGCCCTGGCAGTTTGAAGTCACGCTGGCATAGCTCTAGATAAAAAGCTGGCTGTCCTTTATATTCCGATTGCCAACGATGGGCCTCTTGTCCAGACGGCCAACGATGCGAGCGCATCTGGCTTCGCCCAGGCCGTCTGTAAGGAATCTGGCGCATCTACTGCTGCGCAGTCAGACAGTCGGGAAGGAAGTCCCTGCAAGAAGGATGAGAAAGGGCCAGAGAGCCGTCCGGGGAAGTTGTGCTTCCCCGGAGCTATCCTGCAGCACATCTGATGGTAAGGCATTCTACTGATTGCCACCTGGCGACATGTGGGGGATGGCCTTCTATGTTATGTGAGTGCATGAGGAAAATGCTCTCGAAGGATGATGTTCATAGGGCCCCTCTATTTTTCGGCGGTATGATAGTGGGTGGTATGGTTTATTCTACTGCCGGGACGAGCAGTCCATAGCCGCCCTGGTCGAGCCGATACATTACGTTCACGCTGTTGGTTTCTCCGTTGAAGAAGGGGTAGTAGTCGGCGCCGCTTTTCTCCATCTGCGCAATGACTTCTCGATCGCTCATGGGCCTGGCGGGCAGGCGACGTATCTCGATAATGCGCGACCAGATCTCTTCGTTATCCTGTTCTCCAACGCTCGTATCAGGCGTTGGTTCTTCGCGCTCCTCCTCAAGGGAAGTCAGCTGACCGGCGCGGGATAGGGCCAATACGCGTACTGGCTGTGCATGATGGCGCCTGGTGGTCTGGCGATCTTTCTTGCGTCCAAGCTGGGTAACGACCTTATCAAGCACGAGGTCGAGAGCGGCCACAGCATTCACGGCGCTTACCTCGCTGTGAATGGGGTGAGCATTCCCGGAAAGTGCCAGCTGGACCGAAAAGCGATCCTGGCTGCTGCGTGTCTGCTCCTCCGAGACAGTCACTTCAACACGAGCGTCTTTTTGCACCAGACGTGAAAGGCGCTGGATTTTGCGTTCAATTTTTTGACGCAGTTGAGGGGTAACGTGGGTATGCCTGGCAGTGATGATGATTTGCATGGTTCATTTCCTCTTTCCGATCCAACAACACAACACGATGAACGAAACAGAGGGGCCTCCCTAGCAAAGACATGTACGCTATCTATTATACCATTTGCGGCCAAAAAGGGGGAGGTGCCGGCAATGCCTGGCGGGACTATTGAACAGTGGTGGGAAAGGGGCCCGATTCGCCAAAACCGGAACTGAAACCCTTCACAACCCTTCACACGGCTCTACAGGCCGATGCAACCCTTCACCAAACCTTTCACCAAGCCTTCACAACCCTTCAACCCTTCACACACTTTGTTTTCCAACCGCCAATGCTGCTAAGTATAATCACACGAGATATCTTCGGGAAGGAACCAGAGAGCACGAAGGGCAACCTCAAGGGCCCTACCCTTCTTATTCCGACCACCAACGCCGAGCCTCTTGTTCAGACGGCCAACGCTGCTAGCGCAGCTACGAACTACGTTCGTCAGGCCGTCTGCGAGGAATCTGACGCGTCTACCGCTACGCGGTCAGGTGGTCGGAGCAGTAGCTCCCAGCCACTCAGCCGCCCCTTGCCCCCTACAGTTTCGGGATACGCCTTCTCCAAACCGATCTCGTGTTTCTGCACTAGTGCGTCTTCTTGTGATTTTGCCAAAACTCGTACCGGAAAGCTACATAAAGCTACAGGACCGCTCCAGAGGCCGATGCAGAAGCTACATAAAGCTACACAGCCGCTCCAGAGGCCGCTTTAGCCTATGTGGTCGTTTACGGCTTGCTTTAAATGGCTTCTTGTCGTGACGCTGGCAGGGATTGAAGGAGGGCTATTAAAATTGATGAGTGCATATATTTATTGTATTGTGGGTAGTTGAGGATTTGGCCGTGCGCGACGATATGAACAAAGTGTTATGCTTATGCCATATTTTGTTCGTCAAATGTTGCTCATTGTATGAACATTGTTTCATAATTACGTACCTGAAATTCAGGGAATATTCATGGAGTAGTGCTATGCTAGTAGCAAGGTTCGTGCAAATTGCATTTATTTAGTTTTGTGGAAGGGTAAGTGGTTTTTTATGGCAGAGATACCGAGCGATCAACATATTACTTATCAGTTGCAATTTCGCAAATGTGGCAAGCCTACGTGCAGTACCTGTCGTAACACCCAGGGGCATGGGCCATACTGGTACGCCTACTGGCGCCAGGGATCTCGCCTGAAGTCTGGCTATGTTGGGAAGACCAATCCTAAAAAGCAAGAAACTGATGCGACGCAGAAGGACCAGAAGCAGCCGTCTGTGAAAAAGCGAGAGACAGCGGTACCGGCCATGATTTAGCGATGGCCTTCTGAGCAGAATAATAGATGAGCCAGGTTTATCCGTTAAGATGTTTGCGCCGTGGTGTGGTTCTACTGATAACCACGGCGCAATTTTGCGCTCGCCCCGCCATTAGTCCCCGGCGAACAACAAGCATATCATGTTTTAGCGGTACAATACTTTAAGGGTTAAGATATGTTACAATAGTCCTATTACATTTTCCTGGTAGGGGGCTATGTATCATGAAATGTCCATTTTGCGGGGGGACGGAATCGCGTGTCAAGGATTCGCGGGATATTGGCGATGCCATTCATCGCAGGCGTGAGTGCGAGCACTGCAAAGGCCGCTTTAGCACGTATGAGCGCGTCGAGAAATTCTCCCTGATGGTGATTAAGCGCGATCAGCGCCGTGAGCCATTTGAGCGGCAAAAACTCTATATCGGCATTCGTAAAGCCTGTGAGAAGCGGCCTTTGCCGGTTGGGGAGATTGAGCGGGCCGTGGAGGAGACGGAGCAGGAGCTGTATCGTCTGGGCAGGCAGGAGATACCTACCAGTGTGATTGGTGAAATGGTGATGGAGCGCCTGCGCCAGATGGATAAGATTGCCTACATTCGTTTCGCCAGTGTTTACCGTTCTTTTGGGGATGTGGAAACGATGTTTGAGGAGCTACAAAAGCTGCTGCATCGAGAAAAGCCTGAAGCAGATAGTTACGCTGCGCTCTCTTCATCCGAGCAGCTATAGCAGCCTGGCCCGCAGTTTTGTGTCGCGCACCAGGTTGCTACACCTTCCCCTAGAATAGGCTTGCCCGGACAGCCATTACGCCTGCTGGCGTTTCTCTGATTTACGCAGCCGGCGGCTGAGTATAGAGAGCAGGCTCAGTGCGATGTCGGGGTGATTGCGCAGAACCGTGCGGAACTCCCACACCGGCAGAAGCAGCATGGTAACGTCGTCGATTGCCGTCGCAGTAGCGGAGCGTGGCAGCTCGTCAAGCAGGGCCATTTCACCCAGCACGTCGCCCACGCTAATGGTGGCGATATCTTCTTCCGCACCGTCGGGGTTGGGGGCCTGTGTAATACGCACCTTCCCACTTTTGACGGCATAGAGGCCAACGCCTGAATCGCCCTGAGAAAAGATCACCTCTCCAGCTTTATAGGAGCGTTCCTGGCAGCTCGTTGCCAGCAGCTGCAGCTCTTTCTTGGACAGCGTTGAAAAGAGTTCTACATGAGCGAGAGTTTCTTCGTTCGGCATAGGTTTTAGCTACCTTTCAACAGAAAATATGGTGTAACAGCTTGCTTCTCTGGCAGACCAGGTAGATAGCAGGAACTGAGAATCTGGCATAATGAAAGCTGAGCCTGCGACGGTTCAGAGAGCATACCTCATTATAACATCAGTTATTGGTCTTGTGGATAGTATTTTTCTGAATTTCCCTGCTACATTTTGAGCGGCTATAGCATTACCTACTAAGATGTATGTATTCTGTCTTTCGATAGCTTTCACTGGAACCCTGGCAAGGGGCATCGACCTCTTGTCCAGACGGCCAACGACGCTGGCGCGTCTGGCTGCGCCCAGGCCGTCTGCAAGGAAGCGCCTGCGGCGGCGCGTTTTGACTTTCGTATGAGAACGCACTACAATTGGAGTTGACACAAGACATACCATACTCAGCGAAGCTTGAGTTTATTTGAGGAATATATGACCCAGGACCAGAAGAAAGACCTCCAGCAGGCGGAAAAACGTTTCCAGGATGCGTTTGAAGCCTATGGAGATGGAAGATTGGACAAGGCAACCGAGGCCTTTGGCGACGCGGAAGTGCGTTTTCGCCTGCTGGGAGACCTCAAGCGAGCTGGCGATTGCCGTTCAATGATCGCCGATGTACAGACGCAGCAGAATATGCTTGAACAGGCCATCAACAGTTACCAGCGTGCGATCCGGCTCTACCGCGATGCGCGGCGTCCGCTCAATGAAGCCACCAGCGCCCTTTCTATGGGCCATGTCGAGCGTCAGATGGCTCACCTGGACCGGGCTCAGGATGCCTATCAATCGGCCCAGCAACTGTATCGTGCTCATCAGTATACCAAGGGGTTGGGGCATGTTGAGCTCGCGCTTGGTCATATCGAGCTACAGCGCGGCAACCTTGCTTACGCACGAGACCACTACCAGGAGGCCATTCGTTACTATAGCGCCGCCGGGGAGGCCATCCCGATGGCGGACGCCAGCCGCAGCCTCGCCGACATCCAGCGGCTGGCGCGCCAGTTTCCAGAGGCGGAAGCCGCGTACCGGCAGGCACTGGCGATCTATGAGGAAAACAAAGATGCTTATGGCGAGATTGATGCTCGCGTGGGGCTAGGGCAGATCTATATTGAGCAGCAACGGCTCACCGAGGCCGAAGAGGTGTTCGCTGCCGCGCTGAGCGCCGCCCAGACCAGGGAGTACGATTTAGGGAGAGCTGATGCTAATCTTGGACTGGCGCAGATCAGTTTTCTGCAGGGGCATGTTGACCAGGCGCTTACCGGTGCTGAGATGGCACTGGCGATCTATACGGAACAGCAGAACGCGTTGGGGAACGCCCACGCCCAGCGTTTACTGGGTGAGATCCAGCTGCGGCGTGGGCAACTGGCCTATGCTAATTCCCTGATGGAGCGCACGATTCGCACCTATAAAGCGCTTGCCTATCGCCTGGGACTGGCGGAGGCGACAGCCGGACTGGGCATGATTCAGATACAGCGAGGCTTTATCGAGCGCGCCATGCAGACGCTGCAGGAAGCACGCCAGCAGGCGCATACTTTACGTAATATAGAGGTAGAGGGTAGGGCGCTATTGGGGCTGGCCGAAGCCTATCATCAGAGGGGAGAGACAGGCCAGGCCAGGACGATCTACCAGGACACCATCGCGCACCTGCAAACGCTGGACGAGCAGGCAAGCGCGCAAAGTAAGACCGAGGCTGAAATAGGATTAGCGCGGCTGGCGATCACCAATGGCAAGCTGCAAGAGGCATATAAACACCTGGCAGACGCGGCTCAAGCGAGGGCCGGAAGCAGCATCGCCGCGCACCTTGAGCCGTTGATCACCAATATTCAGGGGCAACTTCTGCTGGCCCAGGGTGACTTTACCCAGGCCGAGCGGCGCTTTGTCGAGGCACGT
>JAFMRP010000221.1 GCA_017354095.1 Ktedonobacteraceae bacterium | reverse complement strand
AGCTCTTATGCCTCGTACGGAAGAAGCAAATCAGCGGATTCGCGAAGAACAGCGCGCAAAGATTCTGGAGGCTGCCTGGAAGGTCTTCGCGCGCAAGGGCATGGCTGCCACTATGGCAGAGGTTGCTACAGCCGCTGATGTGAGCTATGGATTGGCCTATCGCTACTTCGCCAGCAAAGAAGCCCTCTTTCGCGCTCTGGTCGAGCAGATCATGCAGGATGGACCCGCGCGACTGCAGCGCTTCCTTGAGATGCCAGGAACGCCAGGGGAGCGCCTGACCCGGCTCATCTCTGGGCTTGTGGAACGCAGGAGTGAGCACCCCGAACTCTTTCAACTTTTGAATCAGGTACTCAACGATGAGACAACGCCAGACGACCTGGGCGGATTGATACGCAGGCAGATCCAAACCTTTCTCGATGTGCTAAAACAACTGATCGTTGAGGGTCAGGCCACTGGAGAGATCGCCAATGACGATCCAGATCAGCTGGTCACAGCGATTATCGCGTGTCTCGGCTTCTCCAGAGGGGCTGCGCGCTTCAATAAGCACTTTCCCAACTCCGGCATTATCTTGCGTATGCTCAAACCATCTACGGATCAGCCGTAACCACCCGGCGATCCGTTGCGCCTCTGTTTATAAGGACATGTATATGTCCTTAAGTTTTGTTGACCTGTCGTCTCATCTTTATAAAGATGAGCGAGAAAAAGAAAGAAGTTATAAGCATGTTCATGTTCAATCAATCCTCCTCGCACGCTCAACCTTTCCGAGCGGCCTTGCTGACTAACCTTCTCTATATGGCTGTCCTGCCCTTTATCATCTATCATTTTGCCAGTCCCTACATGTCGGCGGTGGCTTCTCTTCTGTTAGCGGCTCTTCCTCCTGCCCTTCGTACGCTGTTCGGACTTCTGAAGCATGGCCGCCTCAATCTGCTCGGTATTCTCTCGCTCCTGTCAATTGCCGTGAAACTGCTCAGCGCCCTGATCTTTCAGGATCCCAGGCTGGTGTTGCTGAGTGATTCTTTAATGACGGGTGTGCATGGCGTGCTCCTGCTGGGTTCGCTCCTCGTCGGGAAACCACTGCTTCAGATCCTCGCTTACAACATGCTCGCGACGACGCCTGCCGCCCAGAATGAGCAACTGATGAGACGCTGGCAGGCGCCGCGCATTCGTACCTTTTTTATACTGCTCACTGCTCTAGTGGGTACCGGTCTTCTCATCCAGCTCGCTGTGAGCAGTATCCTTGTGTTTACACTCCCGACTGAGCAGTTCCTGGTGATGAGGCCCATCGTCCACTACGGTCTCCTTGGGCTTGTCCTGCTTATCGCCGTGCTGTTTATCTGGCTCCGCCGTAACCGGCACACGAAACCTGATACAGCAGATACGCTCGGCAAAGCAGCCGATGAGGAGATTACCGCCCATCCGTAATACATACGCCCTTCCATAGGAGAAGATATAAGGCTACACCTGGACGAGTGACTGGCCTCACCCATCACAAAAAATGAAAGGACTAACCAGATGACCACGATAAAAACCAGCACGCTGCGCGTCTCCGGCGCGAGCCTCTACTACGAGATGCGCGGCTCAGGTCCTGTGTTACTCATGATCCCTCCCGGTGCTGGCGATGCCCGCAGCTTCAACGGTATTGTTAATCATCTCGCCGCACAATATACTGTCGTCACCTACGATCGCCGGGGCTGCTCACACAGCAAAATCGATGATCCAGCCGAAGATGTACGCGTAGAAACGCACAGTGACGACGCTCGTTGTCTACTGGCCACTCTGACGAACGAACCAGCATATGTCTTTGGCAGCAGTGCCGGTGCCCTCATCGGGCTCGATCTAGCCATTCGTTATCCCGAACAGGTGCGCGCGCTGGTCGCTCACGAGCCGCCAGTACAGCATCTCTTGCCCGAGGCCAAACAACCTAAGAACATACAGGAGATATATCGTCGAGATGGCGCTGTTGCGGCCCTGCAAAAACTCATGGTACAGGTTGGCGTGAGCTACGACGACCGGGAACCCGGTGTCGAACTGCCTCAACCGAACGAACAGAGCGCCGCTAACAGCCAGGCTTTCTTCGCGTACACCCTCCAGGCGGTCCAACGCTACACGCTCGATATCGCCGCGCTCTCTGCTACGCCAACCCGCATCGTGCTGGCTGGGGGAAGCACCGGACAGGAATACATCGGCTACCGTTGTGCAGCCGCGGTGGCGAACCTCCTTGGAACATCCGTCGTGGAGTTTCCCAGTCACCACGCTGGCTTCGTAAGCCATCCCAGAGCATTTTCTGAGAGGCTGCGCGAGGTTCTTAACGCATAGCGATTATTGTAATGCTCAGATACGGGATGCTGCTCTGAACAGGTATGTTTTTATGATCCGACGATTGGCTCTTGCATACCTTCGTGCATATAGGCTCTGGACATGTTGCGTGTATTGTGGGCGAAGCCAATATTGCCCTGATGATCGACCATGATCAGGCCACCAGTGCCGCTGGCTCTGGCACCCAGCACTTTGATGGCGGCCTCGGCAGCCTCCTGGGCGTTCATACCACTGGCGACGAAATCGCTGGCACGTTTGGCGATGAGCAGACGGATGAAATCCTCGCCATAACCGGTGCAGGAGACGGCGGCATCTCCATCGGCGTAGTAGCCACAACCAACCAGCGGTGAGTCGCCAACGCGTCCGGGATATTTGTTGAAGATGCCGCCGGTTGAGGTGGCGGCGGCCAGGTGCCCTAGACTGTCGATAGCGACCGCGCCGACCGTGCCGTGTTTCTCTCCTTCCTGGAGCTTGCCCTCTTCGAGCGCCTTACGTGCTACTTTCCAACGTTCTTGCTGATACTCTGTAAGCAAGTCTTTGAGCTCGCACAGGGGGATGCCCCTTTCCTGCGCGAATTGTTGTGCCCCTTTGCCGATCAGCAATACATGTGGGCTTTCCAGCACCTGGCGCGCCAGCGAAACGGGGTTTTTGATCAGTTCGACGCCCGCGATTGATCCAACCTGTAAGGTATGCCCTTCCATCATTCCGGCATCCATTTCGATCTTGCCGTCCAGAGAGAGGTAGGAACCGGTGCCCGCGTCGTAGAGCGGGTTGTCTTCCAGGGATCTCACGGCAGCCTCGACGGCCGCGAGCGCGGTTCCGCCGCTCTGTAGCACGTTCCAGCCGATGGCAGCGGCTTCTTTGCAGCCTTTGCGAGCGCCCTCTATTCGTTCGGGAGCAATGGTTCCCGCGCCTCCATGAACAATGATTGCGATAGGCATAAGTATGTGTTGTACTCCTGGCGATTGATATGGTTGAGTCCATTGTATCATGCAACCTGGCTGTATTGCTGTTACCCTTCAACCTTTTCTGGCTTGCGCTGCAAAAACAGCCACAGGCCCATCATCAGTGCCGCCTGCACAATCACGAAGGGCATCAGCACCCATAGCCCGCTGTGCTGCGCCAGGTTGCCGGCCAGCCAGGGGAAGAGCGCGGCCCCCATGCTGCCCAGGCTGACCACGAAGCCGATGGCGGTTGGCAGCAGGCGCCCTGAGACCAGCGTTGAGAGGAGCGCGATAATAGTGGGGAAGAGCGGCCCCAGGCAGAAACCGGTGAGCCAGAGGCCCAGATAGGTGACAAATTGGATAGGCCCCCACCAGACCAACAACAGCCCGACGGCGACTCCGACCAGGCAGCCCTGAATGAGACGCTTATTGCCGATGACTTGTCCCACCTTGCCCAGAACCAGCCGCCCCAGAGTCAGACCCAACCAGTAGCCACTGACGACCCAACCCGAGATTAGTTCATCGCCATGGCGCTCCGTGGTCAGGAAGCTGAAGCCCCAGTTGCCCAGTACGAGTTCTGCGCCAACATAGAAGAACAGGAAGGCCGCCCCCAACCACACGACGCGCAGCCTGAGCGCCTGTGCTAACATATTATTGCCACGGCTCTGTGTGGTCTCTTCATGCGCGGGGGGCAGGGCCTGGAAGAAGGTGGCGACGCCAATGATCACTAACAGGCACATGCCGCCCCAGAGCATATAGATATTATTCCAGCCCCAGTTCAGAGCCAGCAGGGTAGAGGCAACAAAAGGACCAAGCCAGGCCCCGGCTCCATAGAAGGCATGCAGGTAGTTGAGCAGGGCGGTATTGCTGGGCAGGCTGGCGATGTAGGAATTGAGGCCAGCATCGATCAGCGCGACACCCAGGCCGGCGAGCAGTGCCGCCACTGGCGCAAGCAGAAATGGAGGCCGCAGGCTGTATATGACCATGCCCAGCAGCATGGTCGCCCCACCCACGATGAAAAAGCGCCGCATGCCCAGCTTCTCCATCAAAATACCGTTATTGAATGTGCCGATAAAATAGCCGATGGTGCTGAAGAAGAAGAGTAGTCCGATGGTCGTATTATCAACCTGGTAATAGGCGAGCAGCCTGGGGAGCAGCACGCCGAAAGCCCCGTCGTTGGCTCCGATCATGATAAAAGCAAAAAAAGCAAGTGCCACGCTCGCACGCGAAACAGCGCGTGCCGGGGCCCGCTCTTGCGTGGTGATGTCCGACATGTGTGATCCTATCTAGTCCAGTATACTCGTTGCTGTAAGTTCAACCTGATCAGTTTATTACCATCCATTGTATAACAGCGAGAAAGAGCATTGCCTCATAGCGTCAACTGTATCCTGTTGACTTTTGGGAAGATTGGCTCCATGATAGCACAAGTACGACGCCGTCTGTTTATCCTCACAAAGGAAAGGTAGCCGAGATGAGCCAGCCACTGAGCGGTATACGTATTCTTGACTTATCACGCCTGTTGCCTGGAGCATATGCGTCGCAGGTTATGGCGGACTTTGGCGCGGACGTGGTGAAGGTAGAGGAACCGGGGAGCGGTGACTACAGCCGCTCTATGCCTCCACATGGCCCCGGCGGGATGGGACTGACATTTCTGGCGATCAACCGCAATAAGCGCAGCATTACCCTCAATCTGAAGACACCTCGTGGCCGCGAGCTTTTTTTGCGCCTGGTCGAGAAAGCTGACGTGGTGCTGGAAAGCTTCCGACCCGGGGTGCTTGAACGCCTGGAACTGGATTATGAGCGGCTCAAGGCCGTCAATCCGGGTATCATTTATTGCGCCATTAGTGGCTACGGGCAGGACGGTCCCTATCGCCTGCGCGCCGGGCACGATCTCAACTATGCTGGCTACGCTGGCCTGCTTCACTACAATCGCGGTGGACGCGGCGAGCCTGCCATGCCGGCAACCCAGTTGGGCGACCTGGCCGGGGGCAGTTATATGGCCATTACCGGTATCCTGGCAGCCCTGGTCGGGCGTGCACAGAGCGGCGAGGGCCGTATGGTGGACGTCTCGATGACCGAGGGGGTGCTCTCGTTATTGCCACTGTTCTCCTCGACCTACCTCAATACCGGTAAAACACCGGTTCCCGGCACTTCCCCGCTAGATGGTGGGCTGCCGTGTTATAACATATATGAGACCAGAGATGGCAAGCACGTGACGCTTGCCGCGCTGGAGCCGAAGTTCTGGCACACATTCTGTACGCGCATCGGTCACCTGGAACTGCTGCCCTTTCACATGCCGGTCGGACCGGGTGAGCGCGACGAGGCCATCAACGCACTGCGCAATATTTTTAAAACCAGGACGCGCGATGAATGGGTCGCCGAACTTGCTGATCTCGATACCTGTCTGGGGCCCGTCTACAGCCTTGATGAGGCATTCAACGACGTACATATGCAGGCGCGCAGTGTTATCACATCCAGCGAGGTGGCCGGTGAAGAACTACGCACGCTGGCTAGCTTTCCGCGAATCTCCGATACAACGCAGGAGCAGCGCTATGCACCACCACAGCTGGGCGAGCACAGCGAAGAGATCCTGCGCGAAGCAGGCTTCAGCCTGGAAGAGATAGCGCAATTTCGAGAAGAAGGGGTTATCTGATGCAGAATGCTGTTGAGCAGGCCGGGCAACTGCTGGAGCCATTTCTGGCCGATCTGCAGGCTATTGTGAACATCGATTCGGGAACGTATACCAAAACTGGCGTCGATTATGTAGGTGCGTATTTGCGCGACCGTTTTCAGAATTTTGGCTTCTCGACCAGTTTTGAGCGCCAGCAGGAATATGGCGACAATCTTGTGGCCGAGCACATTGGCAGCGTATCCACTGGCCCGCGCATCCTGCTGATCGGGCATATGGATACCGTTTTTCCCGATGGCGAGGCCGAGCGGCGCCCGTTCGCTGTTCAGGAGCGCAACAACGGCCAGCGTATCGCCACCGGCCCGGGCGTGCTGGATATGAAATCGGGCCTGCTGATCGGCATGTATGGCCTGCATATGCTGCTCACGGCGCAGCAGGCAAACTATCAGCGTGTAACGTGCCTTTTTAACAGCGACGAAGAGATTGGATCTCCAGCCAGCAAGCCGCTGATTCAAGAAATAGCGCGCCAATCGGATGCCGTGATCGTGCTGGAACCGGGCCGCGCGCTTACCACCGTCGTCTCCTCGCGCCGCGCCTCCGGCCAGTACCGCGTCGAGGTACGCGGCGTCGCCGCGCATGCCGGAGTCGAGCCGCACCTGGGGCGCAGCGCGATTCTGGAACTTTCCCACCAGGTACAGGCGATTCAGGCGCTCAACGGCACGATACCCGGAACAACATTCAACGTGGGCGTCATTCATGGCGGCGAGCGGACCAATATCGTGCCCGATTTTGCCTATTGCGAGGTCGATGTGCGCGCCAGCGATGGAGCAGGAGTGCGCGCCATCGACGCGGCTATGCGTAAGGTGGCGAGAAAGCGCATGCTAGAGGGCACAAGCATTAGCCTGAGCGGTGGCTTTCTCAGCCAGCCGTTTGAGCGCAACGAGCGCAACGGGCGGCTGGTAACCCTGGCGAAAGAAGCGGGCCGGGACCTGGGCATTGAGATTATGGACCTGGGCAGCGGTGGAGCTTCCGACGCCAACAATACTTCAGGACTGGACGTGGCGACGATTGATGGCCTGGGGGCCGGTGGTGGGCTGGCTCATAATCCCGATGAGTATATCGAGCTTGGCTATCTGCCCGAGCGCATCGCCCTGCTCTCCGGCCTGGTGCGGCGCATCGGCGATTACTATGAGGCGGGAAATCACTTATGAAGTTTGGCAAGCAACCTATCCATGATCTACCGCTCAGCGACCCCATGATCCTGGGCGCCTACGCGCAGCAACTGCAGCGCGAGGCGGAGGCGCGCGGCGAGACGCTGCCGCCAGCGCTACGCCTGCACGTTGGCGAGCCAGGCTTTCGCACCCCGGAACATATCCGCCGGGCGGCCAGCGAGACGATTAGCAGCGAGCCACTGACCTACGGGCCGCCCGAAGGTTGGCCCTGGCTGCGCGCATTACTTGCCAACAAGATCGCGCGCGTCAATGGTTACCAGATCGAGCTAGGTAACAT
>JAFMRP010001079.1 GCA_017354095.1 Ktedonobacteraceae bacterium | reverse complement strand
ATAGTCCCTTGCCTGCTTTCTTTCTACTTGCTTACCATGTCAGGCTCAGTTATAATAGAAAAGCTCTGCCAATATGACAAGGAAGGATATTTCCCACATGACCTCACGTTTTTCTTTCTTCCCTCCATTCCTTCTACGCCTTGAAGGTGCCGCCGTCCTGCTGGCCGCGATAGTCCTCTACTTCTGGCAGGGAGGCCCCTGGTGGCTGCTGCTCTTGCTCCTGCTTGCTCCCGATCTCTCGATGTTTGGCTACCTGGCTGGTAACCGCTTCGGAGCCATCTGCTATAATGTTGTTCACACCTATGTGCTGCCCCTTGTTCTCGCGCTCTATGGAGTCTTTGCCGGTGTACCCCTCGCCCTCTGGCTGGCACTGATCTGGTACGCTCACATTGGCGCAGACAGAATGTTGGGCTACGGATTGAAATATCCAACAGCCTTTAAAGATACACATCTTCAGCGCGTCTAGTGCCGCGCACAATGGCTCGCTTCACCATGGTAAAATGACGCATATGAACAATTCGCTCGAAAACGCGGCAAAAAGCATACTCGCCCACATCGCTGGAACAGAAGAGCCATTGACACCCCTCTATCTTCAGCCTGACCGCGCACTATTCTTAGCCAAACATCTCCACATTGTCTTAAAGGTCTATACAGCAGCAAACACGCTTCAGTATGACTATGAAATTGCTCAAAAAGCAGCATCGATCGGTATTCCCATACCAGAAGTACTCGGATTTGAAGCAGGCCCACCCGCTGTTCTCGCGATGAGACAGGTCGTCGGCCATCCCCTGTCTTCACGCACCCCTCTTGCCGCTAAAGAGGCCGGGAAATATCTTCAGCACTTCCACGAACTCGGCGCTCATCCTCCATTTTCGGGCGGACAACAGCACTGGGAGGCGTTCATCTCCTGGTGGGCACACGAGGAGATGGAGAAGGTAAAAAGAGTTGATGTGCTCGATCGCCAGCAATTCAGCGCACTACACGATCATTTTGATCGTCTTCAACCGCTGCTTGCACAGCGACCAGTTGTGCTGCTACATGGGGACCTTCAGGCAGATCACATACTCACCGATCCTCAGACTGAAAAGGTCCTTGCCTTTCTTGACTTTGCCGACGCCCAACCGGGCGATCCTCTTCTCGATATTGCGGTCGCTACATTATGGGATCACCTGCTTGCTGACTTTCTGCTAGAGGGATATAGCGGCATCGAAAAGAACAAAGAAACGCAGCAACTACTTGCTCTCTATCGCCTTTTGCGTCACCTGGCCGAAATTCCGTGGCTGCTTGAGAGAGGATTTAACGAGCTCGCCGCAAGAAATGTGCAAACCCTTCAAGCTTCCTTGCAAAGTGCTGGTTAGCTGGGAGCGTTGTTCCAATAGTTTGAAGCAGGCCCGCAGGCACTCACCCTCGCGGGCCTTGAGACTAGATCCTGGTCATCTTGCCTTTATCGGCGGCAGCCGTATTCGCTCTGGCCTCGGCTTTATTGCGGGCCATCTCATCCACCGTTCTGGTATGCAGGCGCGCGGCTCCCTCGGTCTGCACCAGTTTGACGCGTGTACCGTTGCGCTCGGCTTGCTCCAGGCGCTTCCTGGCCTGCGATATCTCATGCTGGTATTGCGGCAGCCATTGCGCCTGGGCTACCAGCATCTCATCGGTCATCTGCCAGACCTCCTCGGGATTGCAGACAGCCCCGACCAGCGGGTCGTGCAGCATGGCTTGCTTGAGCAACGTCACGTCACCGTGTACCGCCGCCTCCATCCCCATCTGCTGCACACGAACACTGGCCGAACAGGTGGCCGCGCAAGCCAGCGGCAGGTCCCCGACAACGGGCATATTGATCCCGTTCTTGTCGACATACCCGGGGATTTCGATCACGCAGCCATTGGGCAGATTGGTGATATGGTTCTGGTTGACGACATTAAAATGCCCGCGATAGATACGACCCGTTTCCAGGGCCTCGATAATATATGAACCATGCTCCTCGCTGCGCCGTTCCTGGCTGATAGGCTGCGGCTCCTCTTTCAGCCAGTTGGGGAAATCTGTCTCAAACCAGTTCCGCCCCTCGGTGCAGACACGCAGGTAGCCTCCGGTCTCGCCATTAATCCAGCTAGAGAGATCGATCCATTGGGCAATTTCGTCCACACGTTTGCGATACCAGGGCAGGTACTCGCTCAAGTGACCGTTCGACTCAGTACTGTAGTAGCCAAAGCGGCGCAACACATCAATGCGTACTTTCTCGGTGTGCCGGTAGGTTGGATGGGCCTCGAACAGCTCCAGCAGCCGGGGCAGCATATCCATGCCACGCCATTGCACCTTGATAAACCAGGTCTGATGATTGATGCCTGCCGCGATGACGTCCACATCGCGGCGATGCAGCTGCTCGTCCTCTTTGAGCAGCCCTGCTGTTTTCGCCCACAGTTCAATGCAGCGCGTAATCTGCCAGTGCGCTCCCTGAACACCATGGCAGAGGCCTATCGTGCGCACCCCGCCATACTGATTACACGCCCAGATATTCATCGCCATAGGATTCGAATAATTGAGGAAAAGCGCTCCAGGCTTCGCTACTTCTCGTATGTCCTTGCAGAAGTCCAGCAGCGCCGGGATGGTGCGCTGGGCATACATGATACCACCCGCGCAAAGTGTATCACCAACGCACTGAT
>JAFMRP010001078.1 GCA_017354095.1 Ktedonobacteraceae bacterium | reverse complement strand
TGACACTCGTCACGTGGTTTATCGTCCCGCTAAGCTCACGCCAGAGGCGCTGGAAACTGGCTACTGGCGCGCTTATCGCGATTTTTATCGCTGGCGCTCAATTTTCCAGGGAGCCTGGACGAAGGAGCGATGGGATGAACGGCTGAGGCATGTAGCCTACGCTGCGGGCTGGAAGAAATTTGAGCCGCTGTGGGATACCATTATTCGGGCAAAACGAGCTTCGAACATGCTGCCTGTTCTGGAGACTATTCTGGCTGCCTTTGGCCACCGCGCATCCTCGAATCTGGAGAACACTACTATGCCAGAAGCGCTGGAAATCGGGGCAAGGTCAGGCAGTAGTGTTCGTAGTGGTTGACTGGCGCGAAACCAGGTATGGCTCAACCAGGCGTAAGGCGGGAACGTCTTTATCTCCGTTGATTTGCTTGAGCAGGAGATCCATTGTCTCCTGTGCCAGTTGTGCTTTGGGGACTGCAATGGTCGTTAGAGGAGGATGCAGATGGGCCGAAAGCATAATGTCATCCAGGCCAATCACCGATAGGTCTTCAGGTACACGCAGCCCTGCATCCAGCGCGGCTTCCAGTGCTCCCATCGCCATCCAATCGGTCGCGGCAAAGATCGCGGTTGGGCGCTGCGGGTGTGCGAGCAGGTTTTTTGTTGCACTGTATCCGCTCTCCAGCGTGGATGCTCCTGACTGTATCTTTTCATGAAGTAAAGCGATACCAGCTTCCTGCATGGTGGAAGCGAACCCTTCGAGGCGCAAAGCCTGCTGCTGCTCATCAACAATGATGGCAACATGTTGATGACCAAGGTCCAGCAAATGTTGAGCCGCCAGTTGACCCGCTCGATAAAAATCAACGCTGACCTGCGGTATTCCAGGTGGCGCCTCGTTTTCCTGCCAGTCACAGAGGACTATCGGCACGCCCTGCTGAAAGTAACGTGTAATGTCAGCGATATCCATACTGGAGCCCATGATAATGTAACCATCTACCCAGCGGCTCATCATGCGTTCCATCTGCAAGCGCCCGAGTTCAAAATGAAAATGCGTATTGCAGAAAAGTGTCTGATAGTCATGGTCACGGGCAGTATGCTCAAGGGCTTCAACGATCTCTGGATAGAAGGGGTTGGTCAGGGTGGGAAGGATCAAGGCAATGGTGAATGTCTTGTGGTTGGAAAGGCTGCGTGCCAGGACGTTAGATCGATATCCCAATTCCTGGGCACACTGCAAAATACGCTGGCGTGTGGCTATGGGCGCATTTTCTGGCAGATCTTTCTTCCCCTCTCCGTTCCGGTGATCGTTACCTCGTTCCTTTTGTCGTTTACAAGTGTGTGGGGAGACTATATCACCCCATCGCTACTGATCTACCTGAGCAGTGACGCCAACCGCACCGTACCTCTGGGCTTGCTCTACTTCACTAATCCATTCAAGCCAGTGGACCCCCAGCTGATGGCGGCAACTCTGATCGCTCTGGTTGTGCCGGTGATACTTTACGCCATCGGACAACGTTATATCGATAGCGGTGTCGCCATCGCTGATGTAAAATAAGCTAGTGACTGTCAAAATTTATAATCCTGGTGTGCAACCGCTGGCTGTCTGGACAAGAGGCCGGTGCACCAGGATTATGATCATAATTTCTACTAGAGAGAGCCACCATGCTGCATAAACCCCTCGGCAAGCGAGCCGTCGTGTTCCATGACCCCAACTACCCCCAACCATGTTCAGAGGAAACATTACATACCCTGATACCTGGCGAGTTCCATCTCGTCGAAGCCTCTCACCTGGCGGAGGTCCTGACTCAGGACTGTAATATCCTGATCTCGTTTCATGGCCCGTATTTTCCAAAATCTGCCTGGGCTGCGATCCTGCGTTTTCTTGAAGCTGGTGGCAATCTCGCTCTTTTTGGCGGCATGCCCTTTACCCGCCCGGTTACAGAGCAGGGAACGATCGAGCCAGAACAGCAGGCCTATACCGACCAGATGCATCTTGGCCCCTTCTTCCCTTTAGCGCTTCCAGCTACTGACCTGTCCCTGGTCGCCTCTCGTGAGGCGACGTTCCTTGAATCATGCCCCTTGTCTCTCCCTTCCGCGCAGCCCGGTCGTTTCTGGTCGTGCTATCCTCAAATGACCCAGGCCTCCGATCATCCTGAAGATCTTGGCTCAGCCGGACCGCTCGATACGCTGCTGACACCTCTGCTCTTCGTCAACACGCCTTCCAGTCCGGCTCCCCTGGCCACGCCCGCCGCTCTGTTCGACCAACAACATGGACGCTTTAAAGGTGGACGCTGGCTCGTTTCCGCCTGGCAGCCTTCTTCCGAAGATGCCTGGCTGGCTAATACATCGGCAATTCGGCAGCTCATTCAGTTGGCGGCTGAAGGCTGCGCTGTCCTCGACGTGTACCCGGCCCTGGCCTGCTATCAAACGGGAGAGCAACCCGAGCTGAAGATTTCCGCGCGCACACCACATGACCTTCGCGTCTCCATCAAGGTCTCTACTCCTCGGGGCGATCTGCTGGCCTCCTTTGAGATAGAGCTTGCTGGTTCGCCTTTTTTGCAGGAGGTGCGCAAGCAACTGCCGGTTGCTTCAGAGCCGGGCCTGTACAATATAGAAGCCTGCTACGCCCGGGGCGTGTCCCTGCGCCAGCAGTCGGGATTCTGGCTGTGGGATGG
>JAFMRP010001077.1 GCA_017354095.1 Ktedonobacteraceae bacterium | reverse complement strand
CGTCAGCAACTTCTGAACTTTTATAGGTCGCGCTGTGCAATAACAGTAATGCATCCATGATTCTCGCCAGTTTCAGACGTTCTTCAAAGCCTTTACCCGTCACGAGTGATTGACCGTAGGTGGAGGCGAGCCAGTCTATTGGGCAGGAAGAGGGGTCCCAGTAATTCCAGCGGACAAGATCTCGTACTGGATCGCCACTGTGAACGGCACCCCAGTCAATCACACCCGTAATGCTCTCATCGCTACCAACCAAGATATGATCTGGCGTGAGATCGTAATGCAATAAAACCGGTGTACGGACGGCAAATGAGTCAAGATGACGCAATGCCTGCCATACTTCTTCAAATCGAGGAACGCCAAGAGCGTTGAACTGAGCAAGAGCTTTGTCCAACTGCTCCGCGTCTTCTTGAAAGGCGAGCATCCACTGTTCAAAAGATCCATAGATCCCGTGAGGTGGTTGGGTGATTCTTCCCCACCCAAACGTCGATACGGAATGAATAGCTGCAAGGAGTTCGCCAGCCTGCTCAGTCAGTCTTTCAGATTGATCGCGCTTCAGCTTCCCTTGTGCCAGCAGGCTATCCATCGATTCACCGGCCAATTTCTCTTGAATCTGGTAGCAGATCGCTTCATCCCTCTCAACCACCGAGCCCTGTGCCAAAATAGCAGCAACTGGAACCCCGTGGCGGCTCACCTCCTGCATGGCCCATCGTTCAATGGCAAAGCTATCGTAGGTAACTCCTTTCGCAATTCGAAGGATACAAGATCCATCCTTCACGTCTATGAAATACACTTCATTCGTCTGTCCCTTGTTGATACGAGCCAGTTGCTTGATAGGAGTGCCCATGGCTTCTTGCACGATCTTGTTGAGAATGTCAGTGTTCGTTGTATGAGTGCGTATAAACTGTTCCTGCTGATTATTCATAAGATATCCCATCTGCTACATCGAGTATCATGGAGGGAACCAAAAAGTGCTCCCTTGAGTGAGAGCTCACCTTTTGCTCAGCATACCACAATGTTCAGAATGGACTGATTACGAGAGCAGGTGCAAGAAGAAACAGCCTGTCAACCTGCGCATGGTTGCTGAAAACGCAGCAGATACCTGTCCCTTTGCAAGCAGAGGTCTTCTTTTTATTCGCTTCAGGCCGTGCAAGCTGCTTCTTCTTGCACCTGCTCTCAGAACGTCGTGTATCACACAAGCGAATGATATGACTCGCCAGAATAACGATGGCTCCCCCATCAGAGACGCAGGAACATCGAAAACTGGTTCCTGCTGCTGTGACGGAACACACGCGCTCTCCTCTAGAACGGCACATTGTTTTCGCCAGCTCTTCGTCATGAGTAATCTCCACTGGGCACGCCGAAACGATAATCGCTCCCGCTCATTGGGATCGGGATGATCCCCATCATGAGACGCGAACGGGCAGCCCCGCCGATGACGTGATCGAGTTCGGCAGGTGCATAGTTCGAGGTCATGGCCAGCGGTAGCCCTCGCCGCGTACGGCCATCGATGAGCTGATAATAGATCTCTTCTCGAAAGGCGCTCCACTTGGGCTTATCAGGATCATCCAGCAGCAATAACGGCGTTTGGATCGCTTGCTTGATCAAGCCCTGATAATCCTCGTCGTTGCTCACCCGCTCCTGAATGGCGTCAAAGAGCGTCACTGCGGAGGCAAAGAGGCACGGTCTGCCTGCGGCACGCCTCAGATTGGCCACCGCTGCTAACAGATGCGTTTTGCCAAGCCCAAAGGTGCCGTAGAGCAGCAGATTCCCCTGAGGGTTGAAGGCAAAATCGCGCGTACGATCAAAGGCTGCGGGTTGCCGGTGCCGCTCGAAATTCGTGAACGTTTTCTCTTCCAACTCGTGGGCTGCCCAGGAGGCTCCGAGCCAGCGATAGGTCTGCGCTCGCTGGGCCTCGGTGAGCACCTGCCCCAGGGTGCGCGCCACGCCCTGTCGTTGCCGCAGTTCTTCGGCACGCTGCTCACAGGCGCAGCGCCGCCGCGCATACCACCCCTGACCAAAATGGAACGGGGTGATCTCCCCGCAGGTGGCACAGGTCCAGGTTTTTTCTGCCGGGTCTTGACTCAAAAAGCGCCTGGCCCAGTTGGGGACATGGGTGAAGGCTCCGGCTCGGTTCATCCCACCACCGCTCCTTTCTGCGATGCCGCGCGCATGGAGTCTTCAGCGGCCAGTTCCCGGACCCGCCGCTCGACGAACGCGGCATAGGGATCCTCGGGCGGCGCTGACGGTGTGCTCCTTCTGGCTGTTCTCGCGGAAGAGGTTGTGAAAGTTTGAGAGGTGCGGTCCTGATGGTGTGCTTGTTGGCGCGCCTGGATATTCGCCTGTTCACGACCCAACCAGCGCCGGAAAAAGGCCGGCGTCATGGCGTGTCCCTTGCGATTACGGTGCCGATCCTCGATCCACTCGCGAGCCGCGTCGGCTTCCCCCAGCAGGGAAAGCGATTCGTCTGAGCCATAATCGGCCACCACCCGTCGCAACGCCCCACTCAGCGGAAGGTGCAGAATCTGCGCCACCTGGCACGTTTTCTGCGATATGGTTCCTTGTGTGAGTGAAACGTCGTCGCTGCTGACGCTGGAGGAGAGGGCAGGGGAGATGACGGTCTTCCCTGGAAACGCTTCGTCTTCGTTTCTGGTTCTTTCTTCCTTTT
>JAFMRP010001076.1 GCA_017354095.1 Ktedonobacteraceae bacterium | reverse complement strand
CCTGCTTCCACCTACACATTTACCTCTTCTTGTAGCCACGCGGGCAGCGTTCCCCAGAGATTAAAGGCCATCGCACGCGTATGCCAGAGGCGAGGAGGCGTGGTCGCATCGTGGTCGTAATATTGCGTGATTTCAGCCGAGAGCTCAAGGTGAACGCCCTCGCTGTCCGCAATCTGCAGGAAAAGATCATTGCCAGCTCCATGACGGCCCGGTCCCCACAGCAGGGGAACCTGCTGCAGGCCCAGGTGATCACACCAGCGCAGCAGATCCGTGCCGCTGGTGATGCTGTAACCAATGTGATCAATGCCAGGCTGGCCCTGTGAGAAAACCAGCGTGTGGTGATCGCTATTACAACGTAGCCAGGCGCACTCGCGCAGCAGCCAGTCGGAGATATCAAAGCCCAGCGCTTCCGTATAGAACTCGACCATCGTCTCCAGCCGCTGCGTGCGCAGGGCAAGATGTTGGATGGAGAGCGGTTGCTGCGTGCCCGCGCGCTGCCGGCTGGGAACTGCCAGCAAATCGTCGGGTGTAACCGAGATTTCAATACGATTGCCGTCCGGGTCGTTGAACCAGAGCGTATCACCAAGATCAGGATCGCCATCACGCGTGCCGAGTACGAGATCTATACCGGAGATTTTGAGGCGAGCGGCCAGAGCAGCTAGCTCAGCATCGGTGCCAACCTCAAAGGAGATATGGTGTAACTGCGTACGTGAAGATGGCTGGCGACCATTGCCGGGCTGAGGCCTCGTGTCACTGAACAGGCCCAGGCAATAACGCGCGTCGCCCGCCTCGAAGAACAGGCTGGAATCCTCCGTCTCCAGATTCAATTCCCCCGCGTTACGCAGTTGGAGCCCTAGCGCCTGGCGATAAAAACGGGCCTGGGCAATCACGTCCGTAGCCCATAAGCCGACATGGGCCAGCCGCTTGACTTTGACCTTCTGAATTTGCTGGTTGCTCATGACTATCTCTCCTCATCACCTTTTTTAGGCAAAAGGCGAATGGGTATTTATTGCGTGCATGCTAGCTGGTATGATACCCAGACTCTCCTGCTGCGGTCAACGGAATTACCCGAAGGTCATATGTAGTTATGTTATTTTTCTTCTTTTTTGCGCGCCACCCGGCGGGCAGCGCGCTCATATAGGCTTATTCGCTCATATCGTATTCTTTAGTGCGTGAAGCCCCCTGCTCTTTCTGTGCAACAGGAACCTCCGAGGTTTTGATAAAATGCTCTATGCCGCTTGAGGAAAGATCGATCGTTTCAAGTACGCGCACCAGCGAAGGCATAGGCGTATCCGGGAAAACAAACCGGGGTGACTCTGTCTCGCTTTCGGCGTCCTTTACATCCCTGGCTTCCTGGACCTGTGGAATCTCTGCCGGCTTTTCCTGTGCCTGAGCAGTCTGAACGGCAGGCTTACTATCAAGCAAGAGCCGGAAGGTCACGATACAGGTTACCGCGCCAATGACCGCAAGCAGCAGCATCGTAGACCACTGGTAGAGTACATACATCACCAGCACCGTGCCGCCAATCAGAAATGCTGTAACAATTTGTTGGCGCAAAAATGTCAGCACACTGATTTGAGTAGAAGCAGAAGAGGCCTCAATACCCTCCCGGCATTCATCTAATTCCTGTAATTCCTGAGCACCTGGTTGGGTGCTCTGCCACCATAATCCCTTCATAATAACTAACCTACGTCCTTGAGCCGCTTTATTTGTCGAGAGGCAGCGCCGTAAATGGTATGGCCATACCGCGCTGCTTAAACTAGTCGTATACTGCCTGAGAACCTTTCTACTGTGACCACACATCCCCACCACCACAAAACATCTCCAGTAGAAGAGAAAAAGCCCCTATCGCGGCACTGAAGCACCGGTATGTACCGGTTAACTCCAGCGCCGGGCGCAGGTCTCATCGCACACCGCCTGACCCCCTGCATGCATGACATGAGGCGAAAGACGCTCTCTATTACAGAGACGCCCTTTGGCAACATAGGTCCACCCCACAACATCCTCACATCAACTGAGCACCAGGCACGTAACCACTCCCAATGTCCTGGCCTTGGCCAGCTTCCCTTCAACACCTCAAGCCACTACACTCCGGCCTGTATAGCCGGACGCAGAGGCCATACACCCCCACATACATAGAGGAGCAGCATTGCTGGCGATCTCCGGTTGCCTTATCTCGTGTCATACATATACAGTGGCCATTTCCCTTCCCAACACACCCCCAGACACAGCGTATGCACGCAGATGCCTGCCGAGTCCTCACACCGGCACTTCACTACCGCAATAGGGGAAAATTGCTGTTACGTTACTCCCTCGTCACGAACCCCCTCCCTGGAGAAACACTTCCACACTATCCAATATTTGACACAAACGGTAGAAAACACAATGCAGCATCAGAACACAATGCCCCACCGCTATGTCATAGCAGTATTGTAACGGAGAAAAGATCGGCAGACAGTGGAGAAGAAGTAAAGAACGGGTTAAGAGTGCAGTAAATATGTTAATTGTTCACTGGATTTATTATCGGTTCATTTGGTAATGCGGATATTGTTTTGTATCATAAGTAGAGATGCACTGGCATAACAGCTCGCGGCCATCTCCCTTGTGCTCCTCCAACATATGGGGCCACCCATTGGCGTTCACTGAATCGGGATGCAGGGGGTTCGGGGGCG
>JAFMRP010000220.1 GCA_017354095.1 Ktedonobacteraceae bacterium | reverse complement strand
GCCCCTGCCGGGGGACCGGGGGTGTCCCCCGGAAACCCCTATTTTTTAATTTTGCCCGCCGCAGGCGGCAAGAAAATAGGTGGCCAGAACAAAAAGGTAACAGAAAATGCTAACAAAGCTTGTCGAATATCACTGGGCCGAACACATCGATGACGCCCTCCTCCTACTGGGGCGGCTCGATACCAGAACCGTTCCCCTCGCCGGAGGAACTTATTTGCTTGGCCTCCACAATGAGAGCATCCAGGCCGTCGTCGATCTGCGTGACCTCGAACTGGCCTATATTTCTGACGATAAACAGGGGCTACACATCGGTGCCATGACCACCCTGCAAACCATGGTCGATACCCCTCTCTTGAAAGAGTTCGCCTCTGGCCTGCTCTCACGCGCGGCACACGCATCATCATCCTCACGCCAGATACGCAACAGCGCCACCATCGGAGGCACCGTCGCCATCGGTAGCGCCTCGCAGGCCGACTTGTTAACAGCCCTGGCCGTGCTGGATGCCGTGACAGTGGCCCGCTCAGGCTCCAAAACTGAGATTAACCTCAGTGGCGGAACGCTTGACCGTCCCGGCCTGGCGCTCTCCGGCGTCGTTTTTAAAGGCAAGCAAGAACGACGCCTTCCCTGCGCCTCATTCAGTTCCGAGCGACAACCGAACGAACTCGTCATCGAAATTCTCATCCCACCCCTCATCGCGGGCTGCGGAGCATCATTCGCCCGCGTGGCTCGCGTACCCTCGGATGTCGCACTGCTCAATGTAGCAGCCCTGGTCGAGATCGAGGAAGGCAGCTACAAACGTGTGCGCCTGGCTTTCGGCGGCGTAAATATGTTGCCCGTACGCGCACAGGCCGTTGAACGCCTGCTGGAGGGCCAGCTGGTCGGTAAACCATTGGATACCCAGCGCCTGCTCTCCGCTCTCAATGAGGGCATCACCGATGTCCGCTTCCCGGGCGATGCGCGTGTCAGTAGCGGCTACCGCCGCGTCTGTAGCATCAACCTGGCCTACCGCGTACTGGAGGAGGCAGTGGGCATCGCGCAGTGGCGAGGCGTTATGTCATCGGAGAAGGGATTATAGCATAGATGGAACTTGAATTGAGTATCAATGGCGTGATCGCTAGCCTGGATGTGGCTCCCAGTGAGTCCCTCCTCTCGCTCTTACGCCGTGAAGGTTATACTAGCGTGAAATGCGGCTGCGAAACAGGCGAATGTGGCGCCTGCACTATATTGATCGATGGCGCGCCACGCCCGTCCTGTGTTATGCTGGCTGCGCAAGCCGGAGGCTGTACCATCACCACCACTGAAGGCCTTGGTTCATCACGCCTCCTCCATCCTTTACAACAGGCGTTCGCGGAAACTGGCGCGGCCCAGTGTGGCTTCTGCACGCCCGGCATGCTTCTCTCCGCTCAGGCTCTGCTTAAGCGCAGCCCTGCTCCTACCGAGAGCGAGGTACGCGATGCCCTCTCTGGCCATCTCTGCCGCTGCAACGGCTACGCGAAAGCCATACAGGCCGTTTTGCTCGCCGCCTCCACTATACGCGGCGAACACCGTAGCATGCCCGATTATAACATTGTGAAATCAAAAGCCCTCGGCTCCATTACTCGGCCAATGCACGCTTTATCGGCTGCTAACAACCAGACCCACACTGTCGGCAAACCAGTCCTGCCCGCCGATGCCATCGAAAAAGTTACCGGCCGCGCCTCCTTTGCCGCCGACTTTACGATGCAGGGCATGCTCTACGGTCGCGTCCTCATCAGCCCGCACGCGCACGCCGTTATTCGCAATATCGATGCCTCACGCGCCAGGTCCCTGCCCGGAGTCCATGCCGTTCTAACCTGCAAAGACGTGCCTCGCGTCCCCTACAGCAGTGTGGAAAGCCCGGCGCAAGAACAGGCGCTGCGTGATCAGTATCTCCTGGATTATATCGTGCGCTATGCCGGCGATCGTGTTGCCGCCGTGGCCGCTGAAACGCCTGAAATAGCGGAACAGGCCCTGCGCCTGGTCGATGTCGATTACGAGGTGCTGCCCGGCATCCTCGATCCACGCCAATCGCGCGATTCCGATGCCCCGTGTATCCACCCCGAAACCGACTCACAGGGCATCTACGATGCCGCTCGCAATGTCGCTGCCCGCGTGCTTAGCGAACAGGGCGATGTGGAGAACGGCTTCAGCGAGTCCGACCGTATCATCGAGGGCGAATACGTTCTGCCCCTGACCCACTCGGCCCCCATCGAAAATCACACAACCATCACCTATTTTGATGAGAACGACTGCCTGGTGGTGCGCACCAGCACTCAGGCTCCCCATCATGTCCGGCGCACCCTGGCCCGCATCCTGAACGTACCGCTCAGCCGCGTTCGCGTTGTCCGGCCCGACCTGGGCGGCGGCCTGGGCGTCAAGCAAGAGGTTGTGCTAGAAGATCTCTGCTCCCTGCTCACCATCGCCACTAATCGCCCCGTTATGCTGGCCTTTTCGCGCGCGGAAGAGCTGATCAGTACCCGCGTACAACAACAATATATCGTGCGCCTGAAAACCGGCGTGAAGCGCGATGGCACGATCGTTGCCAACCAGATGGCCCTCATTACCAGTACCGGGGCCTACGCAACCCACCCCCTGATCGAACAGGGAGCCGCCAGCGCGCTCTCGCTCTACCCCTGTCCCCATCAACGCTTTGTGGCCGAAGTGCTCTATACCAATCTGCCCCCGTCAGGCGCCTATCGTGGCTCTGGTTCGCCACAGGAGTTCTTCGCGCTGGAAAGCCACATGGACGAGATCGCCCGCCAGCTTGAGATAGATGCCCTCGAACTGCGACGCAAAAACTGGCTCAAAGCCGGCGATCCTCATCCCCTGCCCGGAACCTGGAGCGATAGCCGCCCCGTCGTCGAAAGCTGTGGCCTCCCCGAATGCCTGCGCGTTGTCGAAGAACAACTACGCTGGCGCGAAAAGCGCGGAGGATCAGGCAGCGGTCGCACCAGGCGCGGCGTCGGCATCGCGCTCTCACACTATGGCGTCCATCCCTATCATGGCATCAGCGGCGCCATCATCAAACTCAATGAGGACGGCACAATCGATCTCTTTGCCGGCGCGAACGATGCCGGTCACGGCTCCTCTACTATGCTGGCCCAGATCGCCGCCGAAACGCTGGGCATCGCTCCCGAGACCGTCCTCGTCCATTCCGGCGATACCGACATCGTTCCCAATGAGATCGGTTCCCACAGCTCAACAACGCTCTATGCCAGTGGTGGAGCAGCCTTGCGTGCCGCTGAACAACTGCGCCGCCAGATCCTGGTGATCGCCGGTCGTATGCTCAATGCGCTGCCGGAGAGCCTGAAAATCAATTCCGGCATCATCATTGCACCAGACGACCAGGCGACCACCATTGCCCAGGTTGCTGCCCACGCCCTCTACGTCGAGAACCGCCACATCATGACCACCGCTACCTGGAAAGTGCCCCAGATCCCTATCTCCTTCGCCGCCCTCGGCGCGGAGGTCGAAGTAGATACCGAGACGGGAGCCGTGCGTGTTCTCAAAGCCGTCTGCGCCGTGGATGCCGGCTGCGTGATCAATCCCCTGCTGCTAGAAATACAGGTGCAGGGTAATATGGTGCAGGGCCTGGGGGCTGGCACCTGCGAAGAACTGATCTATGACCAGCAAGGCCGCCTGCTGGCTACCAGTTTGCGCGATTATCGCCTCTATGGCGCGCTGGACATACCAGAACTGCAGACCTACCTTGTCGAGACGAGTGACCCGCTCGGCCCCCAGGGCATCAAAGCCGTCGCGGAACTGCCCGCTCAGTGCATGCCAGCCGCCCTGGCCAGCGCCGTCGCGGACGCCATCGGCGGCACTCGCGTGCGCCAGCTCCCACTCACGCCCGAACGCGTCCTGCGTGCCATTCATGCCAACGCTCAGAAAAAACAACCCGCCCAACCACGCTAATCAATCCTTTCCACCCGCAGTGAGGAACCTGGACACTCACCTCACTGTGGGCCTATCCGTTGCTTTTTCATCTGCAACCGTGCTAGGCGCTCATTATCTTGTTTCAGCCGTGCTTCAGCCTTGACAAGGAGCTCTGCCACTCGCTCCTGTGGCCAGATTACGACGCCATCATCATCGGCAATAACCAGATCCCCATCACGTATCACCTTGCCACCAATCGAGACCGTACCACCAACGATGGCAGGCCCATTTTTCTTTGGCGCTGTTGGCGTGACGCCGCGACACCAGACCGCGAAGCCCATCTCACGGATCTCACGAGAATCGCGTACTAACCCATCGGTAACAAGTCCGGCAATGCCGCCATTCTGCATCTCCAGCGCCATCAAACCACCCACCGTAGCCGTACGCGATGTGCCGCCACCAGCTACGACCAGGACCGTCCCGGGCTTTGGGAGATTCTCTAACACGTTGCGAACAGATAGATTATCATCCTGGCTCATTAGAACTACAGCAGCAGGACCCACAACCAGCGAGTTCGCCTGTAGAGGAAGTATATTGTTGGGGAGAACACCTTCCCCCTCACTCGCGTCCGATGCCAGCGTCGCGTTCAGCCACTCTGGAAATTTTTCCATACATCTTTACCTCTCATAGATTGCTTGCTAGCCTGCTCAGTATATCTCTTGCAGAATGGGTGGCAGGAAGCCCTGTCCATTATGAACTTTCACTTTTAAATCTGGTAAAAGCCATGCTGTTTTATACTAGGCTAATTTCTTAAAATTCATCATGGCAGGGAGGAATGCCGCCTCTCCTTTCTGATAACTATAGCCATCATTATGATGGAGCGGAGTACAAAAGCGATGGCTAATGCCCTGTACTCGTCCTTGTTTGGTGGCGATATCAAAGGAGCCAGTAGCACGTATGAGTACACGCCCAAGATACGTCCCGGTCTTCGTCCCTTTGGTGACAACGGCACGGACGATATCCCCAGTTTGATAGCCGCAAGAGACTTTCTGACGCTGACGATGTCGCTTCGGGAAGCCGTATTTGTCCGTCCCGCACATTTGTCTGCTGCCATGCCCGTTTGCCGTAATCAGCAATGAGATGACTCCTTTGGCTTGCAAGACTACTGGTGTACTCTTGCCCACACAGGCAGCATCTAACCAATGTGTTTTTGGTAGTTCCCTAGCTGTTCTATTGAACTTGGTAAGTCCTCCACTGCCGCACTCGATAGGTAGTCCCGTTGCTTTGAGTTGTTCATACAGCGCCCATCGTGTTCCATTCATCGCAGCAGCTTCCTTCAGTGGCGCTTTGGCTTGAGCAAGGATCTTTTTGAGTACATCGGGTTTGCCTGCCAGGAACACTCTGATATCCTGCTTCCCTTTTGCCTTGTTGCAAGAGTCGCAAGCAAGACACAAGTTCGATACCCGATTCGTCCCACCGTTAGCTCGTGGGTTGATGTGCTCGACTTGGAGTGGTACACCTGTTACGTTACAGTAGGTACAAGCTCGACACCACTTCTCTAACAAGTACTCACGCACCTCGTAACCTTGTAATATACCTTGCTGATACTCAATACCCGCCATTTCTGGGTGCTCCATTTTCTGCAAGTCGAACTTGACCAACTCCATGCTGATCGCTGTGATAGGACAGAAGCGACGAAACTTGTTTACCCACGTCAACACATTAGCAATCCTGCTTGCTAATGATGGGGGGAGCCACCCCTTTGGCGTGCGACGATTGTCAAAGCGTGGCTTTCTGTACCTCGTTTTGCGATTGCGACGAGAATGGCGCACTGCTCGACGGTCATCTAATCGCTTCTTGATAACCTGTCCACGATGCTGTAACTCAGCAGCAAACACCACCTCACCACTCGCATCATTGATAATAGCTAGCCCTGTGACTCTGCTGCCGGGGTCGATCTTGACGCGCAATGGCGCTACTGTAGGCTGCTCAATTACTGTTTTCAAGATGATCGTGAATGGGAAACGACGAAACACCGCAGCCTTACCCGATGTGAGCAATAGGCGTGCCCTGCCAGGGTGAACCGGATTTAACGGTTGTTTCTTGGTATCCACGACAAAGACTTTGCTCATGTGAGCCTCCACTTTCGTGGGTAATGTTGGCCTCGACAAGGTTAGTGAGCGGTTTCCGTATGGACAGCACTGGCTTAACCCTCTAGACCTGTTTAACCATCCATCTCAGAGGTTGGGGCTGGCCGCGCACCCCAACGTGACTATACATTCGCTCCTAACGTAGCCCATTGCTGGACTGAGTCTGGTCATGTTCGGCTTGCAACTCCTTTTCGGATAGCTACAAGCCCCGCCTTTAAGCGGGTGGTTCATGACGAGGTCGAACCGCAAACCGAAGCTTCGGACTGCTGCGAAATCGTAGTGATAAACTCTCGCGCAATACGCGAAATAGATCCCACACGCCGGTACACGAGAGCAAAAATAAACTCTTCCCTTAAATCGCTGATCGGCAGCAGTACCAGGTCACTGTCAACCTGAGACGGTCGTATCAGAGCAGGAAGCGTCAGCGTTACCCCGATGCCCTGCCTGACCATCTCTTTCAACCCCTCGACTGACTCTATCTCAACCAGTGGACGCACTACCAGCCCGCGCTGGGCAAAAATTCTCTTGGTGATCTGCCCCATACGCGAAGTCTCATCCAGCATCAAGAATGGCTCAGCCGTCACCTGTTCCAACGTGACCCCCGAAGCCTGCATCTGAGCCAGCGGATGCTGGGCCGCAACAAGCAGATGGAGCGGCTGCCGGAATAACTCTTTGACGATCAACAGTTCCGATTGCAGCCTTGGATCAAGAATTAATCCAAGCTCCACCTCTCCTTGCTCTACCAATGTGATCAACTCGTCCGTATGGTGTACGCGCACCTTCAACCCCACATGTGGATACCGCTGATGGAAAGACGCGAAAAGCGTGGGCAGAAAGGCGGTGGTCAACGATTCAATACAGCCAATGAGCAGCGTGCCGCGATGACCGCTTTGCAACTCGCTGAGCAATTGTTGCCCTTCCTGTAGCTGCTCCAGTGCACTTCTCACGTGAAGCGCAAACTCCTGACCCGCTGCAGTCAGCGTAACACGTTTCTTCTTGCGTGTAAAAAGCTCAACCCCCAACTCATCCTCCAGCGCCGCGATCTGACGACTCAACGCGGATTGCGCGACCAACGACAGTTCAGCAGCCTTGCGAAAATTCTGTGTTTGCGCCGCCGCCAGAAAATACGTAAGCTGATGAAATTCCATCTCCACACCCCTCAACTAATTGATCTCACTTTGAGATCAACATTGTACGATATAAGTGTTGGACGCATCAACTCCCCCACCCCTATACTATACCCGTGATTATTCCAACCGAATAATCACGCATCACACAAAAGGCAGGACCACTCAGCTTGCGCTACCCATGGAAAAAATACACACCAACCATCATCGGAGAAATGCCAGCCTCATTCTGGTACCTCTTAGCCGGCACCTTCTTCAA
>JAFMRP010001075.1 GCA_017354095.1 Ktedonobacteraceae bacterium | reverse complement strand
CTATGGTAGAGAAGGAAGCAGCACTTCTCGCAGTTGTGCCGGTGAGGTCTCATGTACTCGATGGATAACCATGCAGAATAACGAGAGGCCGGTAAGCGGTGCTAACGGCAGCGGGGACGAGTCAGCTGACCTGCCCGCTCCCTCAGTGAATCATCAACAGCGCGCGCAGCGCATCCTGCTGGTCGAAGATGATCCAGCGCTCGCGTCCCTGGAAGCAGGAGTATTAACAGCACAGGGTTTCGAAGTTGTCGCCGTACAGAGTGGAGAACTGGCGATACAGACACTGCGTCACATTCTTCCAGATCTGGTAGTGCTTGACCTGGAACTCACCGGCACCATCACGGGACAAGATGTTCTGGATGCTCTGCGCGCACCCCAAACATCTTCCCCTGTACCAGTGCTTTTAACCACCAGCTCGGCGATAGCGGCACGAGCCTCGATGCGAATGCAAGGAGAAAGCAAAGGAACACTTGATCATCTGCCCAAGCCATATCCGATGCAGACACTTCTCAAGCGTGTCAGACGCATGTTGAAGATTGTTTCTTCGTAGTTGTTCTCTACTCTGACAGGAGGTTCCTATGGAGCACAGAGAGGATCGCGAGATTTTGCGTAAAGGTGGCTTTAAGGAGAATGAGGTGGTGCAACTGAGTAGATTGCGTGCGTATCACACTGAGAAAGAGAGGAGGGAGGCCCTGGAGATCTCCCGTCGCCTTGAATTCATGCGCTGGTTGGTGGCTACGGGCAAGCTTTCGGAGCAGATCGCGTAAACGGACTCCTGGATCTTGCTATCCAGTGAGCCGCCGGGAATGTGGGCACCCGCGAACCTCTTTTCGTGGGTGGCCCCACTTCCCAGAGGTGATGAAGAAATAACAACCTGATGTAACTTTGATTGAACAGGGAGCATGCTTCATGAAGGTGGCACTCCGTTGTGCAGCACAATCAATCCTACTTCCTGCAGTTCGTCCGCTTCCTGTGGGGGTAATTCATGTACGGAATGCATAATCCGCTCAATCAGTGTGGTTGGCGGATCTATATGCAGCAGCCTGGTACATAAATCATCAAATTCATCATCCAATTGTTTCTCTTCGGAAAAGAAATCCTCAGATAATTTTTTCATGCCCACTTCCCCTGATTGTATTCGCGCTTTGGACAGCGTGCTAATGGTTTGTAGGTGGTTTTGTGGATTGTGCAAAGCGCTTCTTTGTTTGTAGTACGAACTATCCGGGAGAGAAGTTTCAGTTTCCTTGAGCTTTCTTATCTCTTTTTCAGGGTTTCTTCTGTTGTTTGCCCGGCGTGGCAGGGCTGCATTCAATAAGACAATACTGTTTAGCTTGATAGTATTCTTCGTTCATATCAACTATCTTTTGATGGCCGTGCTGTCTGTGCTGATAGAGAGGAAATGGAAGGTTTTTTGAGGCACGCTTCAATAGATCTATGATAGAACTGTAGGGGGCCTACTGTGAATTTCCGATCTGGAGCGCCGTTTTCTTAGCCGCGCAGAATGACCAGGGGATCGGGGCAAGCGCCCCGATCCCTTTTTTATTGCTACCTACAATTGTTTAAGGAAAAACTGCTATCGAACTTTTGCTCTCCATGACTTCTTCGCCTCTGTCCTTTGACACATAAATTGCGTCTCCCTCCCGGAGGATGCTGCTGCTATCGGCTCCGCGGTGGGCGATTCAACCCGGTACTGACCATGGACGCCCACAGGGAGTCCGGCAAGGCCGCGTGGAGGGCAAGTATCGGGCCTGCCTGGGTGGGATAGCGCAGTCGCCAGGACTGATCAGTCGCTGCCTTGAAGATCACCCTGGCAACCCCCTCACAACCTGGGGCATGGTCATCTGACTGCTCCACTTGCGCTCTCCAATTGCTCAGGTACGGCTCATAGGCGCTGTGGGTGGCCCAGGTCAGGGAGCGTATGAAGCCCGTCTTGACGTGCCCTGGCTCGACCAGCTTGACCCGAATGCCCTGCGGCTTCAGCTCAAAGCGCAGTGATTCGCAGAGTCCCTCCAGGGCGTACTTGCTGGCGTGATAGGCGGCGGCAAAGGGGGAAGCCACCCGCCCACCCGTCGAGGAGATGGTGATGATGGTTCCGCTGTGGCGCTGGCGCATGAGCGGAACTACCTGGCGGATGAGGGCGACGACCCCAAAGACGTTGGTGCGCAACTGCTGCTCCAGTTGTTCGTCTGTGATTCCTTCCAGGGGGCCAAAGAGACCATAGCCGGCATTATTTACCAGGGCATCGATGCTGCCGAAGCGGGCCGTCGTGGCCTCGACCGCTGCAGCGATGCTGGCCTCATCGGTGACATCGAGCGGGAGCGCAAGTACGCTCGCTCCCGCCAAAGGTACGAGAGACGCGGGATTACGGGCAGTCGCTGCGACATTCCAGCCCTGCTGGGCGAAGAGCTGCGTGGTGGCCTGCCCAATACCGGACGAACTGCCGGTGATGAGAACCGTGTAAGTCATAGTAGCTATCCTCCATGAATAAAGGGAGACTGGTCATTCCCTTCCTTATGGAGTATAATACATCTGTGTATAAAATACAAGCATGTATTTTTGAGGAGGAATAATGACGCAACAGACAGGCGCCCGAGGCGAAGGGGCGCCGAAAGGCGATAAGCGCGAGCGCACACGGGCGAAGCTAATTGAAGTAGCAGCACAGGTCATTGGGGA
>JAFMRP010000017.1 GCA_017354095.1 Ktedonobacteraceae bacterium | reverse complement strand
CGTAGGGTGAGCTCGTTTCAATGTAAAGGCGAATGTGCTGCCTTCGCCGGGCCGGCCACTGCTCTCCACCCAGATGTGTCCGCCCATAGCCTGCACAAGCTGGCGACAGATGTAGAGTCCCAGGCCAACGCCACGCACAGCACCGCTCATATCGCGCTCCAGGCGAATGAAGCGTTCGAAGAGGTAGCTTTGTTCGGGCGGTGGAACCCCAAGGCCATAATCACGCACACGCACAGTCACTTGAGTATCGCTGATCTGCGCATTTAATTCGATTTTTGTGGCGTGAGGAGAGTATTTCAAGGCATTGCTCAAGAGATTAAGCAGCACTTGATTCAGCCTGGAAGGGTCCACCAGAACGCAGCAATCGTCGGGAATGGAGAGAACGATCTCGTGCGCTTCGTGCTTAATGAGCGCATCAAGAATTTCCACTGCATGCAGCACCAGTGCCTGCAACTGGTGTTCAGCCAGTGCAACCTCCTGCACATCAATCTGGACGCGGCTGGCATCCATAATATTATTGACCATCAACGCCAGTTCCTCGCAGCCCAGGCTAGCTTTAGCAATGAAGCTCTGTTGCATCTCGGGAGAAAGCGTCTCATGATGCTGGCGCAGTAGTTCGATATAGCCCTGGATAGCGGTGAGGGGGGTACGCAGCTCATGTGAGACATTCATGATGAACTGATCTTTGAGTCGGTCCAGTTCTTTCTGGCGTTCATAGGATGCCTGTAGTTCCGCAGCCAGGCGAGCGCTTTCGAGCGCGTCAGCGCACTGGCTGGCAAAGATCTCCAGCACGTGTTCTTCGTCTTTCAGGAACGTATGGGGGAAGGCATAGGTGAGCACAAAGATGCCGACGCGGCGTTCATTTTTGAAGAGAGGCAGCCAGGCGAAGGAACAGGCAGGTACAGGTTGCAGGCATGGTGGGGCCATCTCCTCTTGTTCCTGTTGGGTATCACGGAACCAGGCCATCCAATCCAGCGAGGCTGTGGAATGCAGGATCTCCTCATGCGAGATACGCGGCACGGGACCAGAGGCAGCGACGCGGCACAGTGTTTGCTCCTGTTCGTGGTATAACCAGATCTCGGCCCCGGCTTTGGTAGCTGCAGAAGCGGCCCTGGCATAGACAGAGGCGACTTTCTCAATAGAATGCGCCACAGAGCCAAAGGCAGCGCTGGCGGAGTTCAACTGTTCCAACAGGACGGCATACTGGCCGGCGCGCGCATAGAGGCGTGCGTTTTCCAGTGTCTGGGAGAAGCGCGAGAGCAAGAGTTGTACGATGCCAAAGTCTGGTCCAGCGTAGGGCTCGCCGTCGCCGCGTGCGCCGAGCACCAGCAGGGCGATCACCTTGCCTTGCGCGCGGACGGGGGCCAGCAGCACATGCTCGCCCGGCAGAGGCTGGGAGGGTACCAGAAATCGATCCAGGCCAGTGGGAGCTTTACCAGGCGGGCGGGTCATTTCCCATAGGAGCAGGGGGCGGCGCGACTTCATCAAACGTTCGCCAGCAGGCAGGTGCAGATCCAGCCAGGTTGAGTCGGGGTCCTGGCCCAGCGCCTCGCGCACCTCATGTACCAGGGCAGTGCGGGGGTCGATCTCGGCCTCTGCTTTGAGCGGCGGATACAGCAGATAATGGCCCATGCTTTCGTCCAGCACAAAGAGACAAGCTTGCGACGTTTCAAAGGTGTGGACGGCGGCAACGGTAAACAGGCGTGCAGCCTCCTCCAGGTCCAGTACCTCGTCGTCAAGGAGTGATGGTTGTTCAATGATGCGCCGGTAGTGCGCGATTTCACTGAAGAAGAAGCGCTCCGTCGTCACGTGTGCCAGCCACCAGACCAGTGGGGACAGCGCAGCCATCATAGCGGCAATGCTGAGCGCATAGAATGGGCCACCGCCGGGGAAAACGAGTTCGCTGATCGCCGCCGCCACATAGAACAACATTGCCAGGCCGATGATACCCATTATCCAGGATACAGCGCGGCGCACATGGGCATCGAGAACGAGAAGCTGATAGCGCAGGATCGAATAGCCCAGAGCGAGAGGAAACAACCCCAGGAACAGAGCAGTATTTTGTCCTGCAACGATATACCTGGCGGGCAAATTCAAAAACGTAGGAAGCACCGTGAGAAGGAGGAGAGGGGCAATAGCAACTATTACACTTACCACAAATAAACGAATTTGCTGTTGTCTTCGAGGAGAAACAGATTGGCGATAGGACGCGATCACAGTTGCTAAAACACCAGCCAGCCCTAAAAGGAAATAAAGCGAACGACCAATTTGTAACCAGAGTGGCAATTGCGTAGAAGTGAATACAGCAACGGAATCCATTATAACTACTGCAATGCCCAAGCTAGCCAACACGACAATATAGCCAGGAAAAAGTACACCAGGCACTCTTTTCGTACGAGCAGTATATTGAGCCCAAAAGTTCACAGGGAAAAAGAGTACTAATATGGCCAATAGAGGAACAGCCAGCGCAGCACACTCATTAGTAATAAAATTAAGCGTATGATTTCCTTCTACGCCTACCAGTAGAGCAAAAATCGTAGCCATGGAGCCAGAGAAACAGTAAAGTAGCACGGCCACAAGACGATCTCTGGCATAAAGCCAGACCAGGGCAGCAACAGCCAGAAACAAGAGACCTATAAAGATAAAGCTACCAAAGGAGAGTAAAGGCAAAATCAGATCTGCGGAATTGACGGGAGGATTAGTAAAAACAGATTGGTAAGCAAGGAAGAGCAAAAAGGCATAACAAAAAAGAGAGAAAAATATCACGGACAAGCGTCCTGCCATTTTACGAGACCAGCGCATATGTCTCATAGCATCCTCTCGTGAGAAAGGGCCTGATCCAAAAATAGATAATAAAACTAATCAAGCCGGAGTAACTGACGCAAAGCCGAAGTAGCGGAAAGCTGCGCCTCAATCTCTTGCAGGGCATCTTTAGCGCGCTCGCGGTAGAGTAGACAGATCCCCCAGGCGGCTATAACGCCATCCCGCAACGATTGCTGATATGCGGCAATCGCTATGCTCTGTTCCTCGCCGGTTGCCTTTTCATGAGCAGCGTGCCTTTGAGCAGCCAGCACGACTGGCAGTGTCTTCTTCCCCCGTGCAAGATCGCTCTTGCCAGATCTTTTTGTTCTCGCAGCCTCTCCGCCTTTTAGAGATTGAGATTCATCTTGTAAAAGATAATACAAATCGTGACAGTCATTGTCAAGTTGTTGAAAAATACCATAAAGCGAGCCGAAGCGCGCGAACTGCTCAATCACCTCTGGGCTGGCTCCAGCACAGGTTGCTCCCAGGCGACAGGCCAGGTGCATCAAAGCACCGGCCTTACCAACAGCGATCTCAATGCACTCCTCCCTGGTCATTGAGGTCGCCGGGCGCTGCTCCGCCAGCAAATCGCGATGCTGGGCAGCGGTGGCAACGAGCAGATCTTCTTGCACCGCATCCAGCAGGAGGAGAGAGAGATCAGGAGGTGTGACAGAAAGCATGGCCCTTTGAGCGAGCGCAAACAAAGCGGTGGAGGCATTGAGCGCCCGCGCCGGCCCTAGCTCCGCTAAAACGGCTGTCTGATCTTCATCTTCAACATCATCTAAAAGATCCAGGGCACAGATGAGGCATTCAACAGCTACAGCGACAGTAGTAGCTTCTTTCAGATCGACCAAAGGATTCACCTGCTGCGCAACCAATAAAGTGAGCAGGGACCAGATACCGGAGACTGGTTCATTCACAGTCCCGACATTTGTCGTCTGAGGGACGTACAATAATTTTCCCTGTTCCTTAAGCGAGCGCTCGACATCAACACGTAACGACGGCGGCACCTCCGTAAGCAATTTTTCTAGCTTTTCATAGAGATGCCGCTGATAGAGTGTCGATGTCTCTGTTAAGCAGGGTGTAGGATCAACCATTGTAGAACTTGCTATAGCGCACAAATACCCCTAAAGATCTTCATAGATTTGACAGCTAGTTCCAAAAAAGGGCGGGTTTCTCATCAACAAAGCCCCCGCCAAAATTGAGCACACGGGGTACCAAGCGCAGGATGACTGCGGCCACGTGGGGTGAGAAGCCTTCGCGGGCAATGACTGCCTCGGGCTGATCGGCCAGTTCTTCGCGCAAATGGTCATCTTCGAGCGCGCGATAGACAAAGCTCTCAATTTGCATTGCTTCCATGAAATAGTTCCTTTGTGTGTGTAAATAAGGGTTGGCGAAACGGAATTGTAGCAACGTGTGTATACGGATGAAATACGAGTTGCATACGTACGAAGCAAAAATGTAAAAGCATATGCGTCAAGCCGGCTCGACGACCGCCAGCTTCCGCATCGACAGATCAGAAGTTAGTATTTATAATACCCAATCAACTTTAGATTTTCAAGTGAAAATGGGTTAAAGCGGCAGGAAAATGTTCATTTCGTATATAGTGAAGAAAAATTCATGGCTACTCGCTCCCTTGAGTGCGCTTGAAATGGGGCGAGAGGTACGCATCACTTAAAATAGAACTAACAAAAACGTCCCCCTACCAGAGGTAATATTTGACGAATAGAGGGATAGCCTGTAGAATCGAAGCCAACAACATGGGAGGCTGCGTCACAAGGTTATGGATACAAGATTCGATACCGGCGACCGGGATACCCCTTATACACTCACAGGCAGCGACGCGACTGGTATTCTCTCCAGCACCCGGCTGGTTATGGAACGCAGCAGCCATGTCAGGATCAATTTTGGGCAAGTCGAACGGCTCTGCGAGCGCTGGCAGGCAGAAGGTTGGAAAAACAGGGTAGACGCGCCACCCTGGGATACGCATTATCATTTTCATGATGGGACAGAGCGTACTGTTAACTGGTTGCTGGTGCTTGACGCGCTGAACTTCTGTTTCTGGAGCGAGAAGGGCCAGCCCCGCTGGACCATTGATTACCAGGGGGAGAGACTGGATGGTTACTGGGCGGAAGCGGCGGCACTAAAACGCTCCGTGGAAGAGGGTCTACCGCTGTGGGACGCCGAATTTCTGAGCACAATCAGCGAGGAAGCGATGGCCCACATCTTTCGCGGGCAGCGGATAATCCCATTATTTGAGCAGCGTATTGCCAACGCTCGCGAGGTAGGGCGTGTTCTGCTTGAGCGCTACGATGGCCGGTTCGCGCGCGTGATTGAAGAGGCCGGAGGAAGCGCGGTCAGGTTGGCACTGTTGCTCGCCGAACAGTTCTCTTCCTTCAACGACGTCGCGACGTATCGACAGCATACCATCCGTTTCCTGAAACGCGCCCAGATCTGTGCTGCCGATGTGCATAACGCCTTCGCAGGTCAGCAGTGGGGAACATTTACCGACTATGATCAACTCACGGCATTTGCCGATTATAAATTACCGCAGATATTACGCCACCAAAAAGTGCTGGAATATGATGCAGAGCTGGCCAGGCGCATTGATAACCAGGAGCTAATTGCAGCCGGAAGCGAAGAAGAGGTCGAGATCCGCGCGGCAACCATCTGGGCCTGTGAACTGCTGCGCCGGGAAGTACAGCGGCGTGGTTACCAGGCAAATGCAGCGGATATCGATCAGCAGCTCTGGGTCGCCGCTCAGAACACGGCCAGTATGCTGCCATATCATCGCACACGTACATTGTACTACTAGCAAGGATTGGTCGAGTACAACCATGCGCACAAGAGATCTGCTGGCAGCGCTAGAGCAGCCGCCACTGATGATACACAACGAAGAAGCACTGAATCTGGAGAGCGAGATAGCGGGGCTAGCGTACGACTCGCGCCAGGTAGAGGTGGGTGGACTATTCCTCGCCATTCCTGGAACGCATACCGATGGGCGGCTTTACCTCGACGATGCGCGACAACGTGGTGCGCTCATCGCACTAGGCGCGCCTTTAGAGGATGGGCAGCAGGCACCGCTGCCATACATCGAGGTAGAGGATGTACGTATAGCGCACGCCAACCTGGCCTGCGCATTTTATGGCAATCCGACACGGCAACTCTGCACCATCGGCATCACCGGCACCGATGGTAAAACGACTACCAGCAATCTGATCCACCTGCTGCTGGAGGCTGGAGGCAAGCACAGCGGCCTGATGACTACGGCGAACTTTAAAATCGGTCAGCGTGAATGGGAGAACCGATCACGCCAGAGCACGCAAGAGGCCCTGGACGTCCAGCGCATGCTACGCCAGATGCTCAATGAGGGCGTCACACACGCAGTGATCGAGACGACTTCACACGCGCTGGAATTGAGGCGCGTATACGGCTGCGAGTTCGATGTTGGAGTGATTACGAATATCACCCGTGAGCATCTCGACTTTCATCAAACCATCGAAAGATATCGTCGCGCCAAGGCACGTCTTTTCGAGATGCTGGACCCAGCGCGGGACAAAGGTGTGGGCTGTCGCCCTGTAGCGGTGCTCAACCGGGATGACGCGAGCTATGAAGAACTCCGCTCCTACTGTCGTGTTCCGATTCTCGATTATGGCATCGACACACCGGCCAGTATACGGGCAGTGGATATACGGATGAACGCGTATAGTACCCAGTTCCGTCTGATCTTGCCCGATGCCGAGGGTCTAATCGAGACACCGCTGGTCGGGCGATTCAATGTAAGCAATTGCCTGGCAGCGATCGCGGTTGCCTACAGCCAGGGCATCGGACTGGACAAAATTACGAGTGCGCTGGCGACAGTACAAAGTGTGGCAGGCCGTATGGAGCGGGTAGACGAGGGCCAGTCATTTGCTGTCATCGTTGATTATGCGCACACACCTGATAGCCTGGAGAAAATCCTGGCTACGCTCCGTCCATTAACCGAAAGGAAACTGATCGTCATTTTTGGCTCTGCTGGTGAGCGGGATGTACAAAAACGTCCGGTGATGGGACGAATAGCTGCCCAAATGAGCGATTTTTTCGTTATTACAGATGAAGATCCGCGCGAAGAAGATCGGGAAAAGATTTTGAATGAGATAGCTGCTGGAGCGGAGGGAAGCGGGAAAGAGAGGGGCAGTGATTTTCTTTGCATTGCGGATCGGCGAGAGGCCATCAAAACGGCATTTGCGCGCGCCCAGCCTGGTGATACAGTACTACTGGCGGGCAAAGGGCACGAGCAAAGTATTATCATGGGTAGAGAGAAGCTGCCCTGGGACGATAGGCAGGCTGCACGCGAGCTGCTGAAAGCGACTGTTTAGCAACCATCGGTCGCTACTAGTAGAGAATACATACGTTACTGTCTATGCTAGTATTGCGTTACTACATAGGCAGAGCGTTTTAGCCATTATTATACATGCAGTGATCCGACTGACCGAGCCAGCAGGGTAGATACGTCGAGTCACTGGCATCCGGCCACTGAGAGGATGGTCCTCTTGCTTGCGCTGGTGGCCGGAACCAAAGATGTTCTCGGGCGCCAAAATGCTCTCTCCCAGCGGGGGACGGCAGCGAAACACAAGGAGGGGCGGCGCTCCTCCTACTCCCCACAAGCGGGAGAGGTTTTCCGCGCCGCTAATATTTGCTGATGATCTTAGTTATAAATAGCGCTGTAGGAACTATGACGCCTATAACCATTTTAGAGTTGTTAATCATTTTTATTGTTTGTGCCGGGGCAAGTTTTGTTTTATGCGGGATAGCGAAAGTGCTCTTCCCCAGGTTTCGTAGTGGCGAGCATAAGCCCGGTACGCATCGTCCAGACCTGCCAACCGGGAAACGCGAGATACGTACCTTCGAGTTGCCCATCGTGGGAGGTCCGGCTTTCACTATCGCTATCTTAGGCACCGGCATAGGTGCTGGCTATTTCCTTGGCTTTGGACGAGAACAATGGATATTTTTGCTCATCGGGCTGGGTGCGACACTATGTTATGCTATTGTTGGGTTTGTCGATGACTGGAGAAAAGTTTACGCGAACGAAGGCATTTCTGAGCTCGCCAAGGGTGGGGGGGTATTTTTCGTTTCGGTAGCTGCTGCGGCTCTTTATATTGTGCTTCTGCCAGACAAAGGGTTAGAGATCTACGCTCCCTGGAAAGACCTGCCTATTCTTGGCCAGCTGCTGAGCCAGCAACATCTAGTGTTACTGCCGGGGCATGCCGCAGACTGTGCGCAGAGTTGTCTTGTCTCTTTTGCCAAAAATCCATTTGCCTTTTTCAGCTGGTCAATCTTCCTGTTGTTAATGGCGGGTGTTGTTGGCAGCCTGACCTCGCTCTCGGTGGACTTTAGTGATGGATTGGATGGGCTAGCGGGGGGGCTGGTTTTCAGCGCCTCGCTGTCTCTGGGCATTGTTGTAACCGGTCTGCTCAAGAAACCGGAAGGGATTGTGCTGGAGGTGCTGGCGCTGCTGGGGGCTGCCGGATCTCTGGGTTATCTGCCATGGAACTGGCCTTCGGCCTGGGCGGCACGTCGAGGTGTTGCTCATCGGCGCGCAAAGATCATCATGGGTGATAGTGGTGCGCTTGGCCAGGGTGGGTTACTGGCAATGATCGCCATTCTCTCGCGTAACGAGACGTTGTTGCTCATGATCGGCGGAGCATTCGTGCTGGAAGGCCTTTCAGCGCTGCTCTCGGCCCGCGTCATGACCCCTTTCTATCGACGCTATTTACAAACGTTACGCTTCTCCAGCAGCAAAGAATTTGTCCCCCATACCGAATTTCCTCTACCTTTCCTGGCAACACCGCTCCATCACCACTTCGATCTTCTAGGTTGGGATCGCCGCCGCCTCGTCTATGGCGCGTGGGCGTTAGGTGCTTGTTTCGGTATACTGGGCGTATTCGTGGGCATAGTGGCGGATCAGACCTGGGAGCGCTATCTTGGACGTATTCTCGTGCTCATTCTGGCCGTCGCGATCTGGCAGAGTGGTTCCTGGTCCAAGAGCTATTTCATCGGTAAACATCCAGCAGAGCGTCCACGGCGGCGCAGGTTAGCCCTCTACTATGGCTACCCATATCGCATCCTGGGACTGCGGCTCTTTCACCTGGTAGAGATCATCGAGGCCAGCGAGGATGTGATTGAGACGCCGGTTGAGGAAGCGGCTCTCTGGCAACGATTGAGTATTTTTGATGCTCGCGCAGTGCTTGGTCTGTACTGTTATCGGGCTGGCTACTACCCGGCGGCGCTAGCCCAATGGACACGTATCCCGGAGCGTAATCGCGTGTTGCGGCCCGAGATCGTGCGTCTTTTGAACGAAGTTGACACCCGTTTGACGCTGGAGCAGCAGGAGACACAGCCAATGAAGCGCGACGAGATCCTGCGCCAGCAGGCCCTGCTGAGCAGCAAGATGTCGCCCGCCGACCTGCCCAATCCGCACGAGCCAGTCAGGAGCGAGGAGACGGGCAACAAAGCGCCAGAGGACTGGAGCGCAATTGAGGAAGAAAACGAGGAGGACCAGGTCACTACTACTCCGCTACGGGGCAATGAGACAACGCCGGTCAGTTCAAATGGACACGGCCAGGATCACACGGAGGCGCACCCACCAGTCATGCTGGGGACACTCCAGCCCCGACCGCGTCAGCGCTGGTTCTCACGCCTGTGGAAATCCCCGTCGCAGCACTAGACGTTCTCAATATTCAAAAAGATCATGGTCAGCCATAGTACTGGCAGAGAAATCTGTACGTAACTATTGCTGGCTACTTTTTTTAACAAATATGAATCTCTGAGATAATCTTCGCACTTTTCACCATTTTCAACCCTTCCATCGTATGTTATATTCCCCTTAATGTAAATTTACCATTCTATTAAATTTTTCATTGCGTTACGCATTTAAATGTCGTGGATGTGGTATGCAGCACTCACAAACACGGGAAAGGGTAAGGCACAGGTGGGTCATTGACCGGCAGATTTTTGCAGCACGCCGTCATACACCTTTGGAGCCAGGGGCTGACGACACCCTGGCATCTCTGATAGAAAAGTATGCACGCTGTGTGGTAAACGAGGAGGAAGAAGGTAGGGATGCAGCAAGTAGATTCGAGCACACCAACTAATCTGACGATTCTTGAACTACCAGAGTTGCTCAAGCGACTCTTCAAGCGAGTACAGCGCCCCTTACGTACAGCATTCGGCTCAGAAGCCGGGCTATTCTTGCGCTATCTATGCCATAAGCCTGACAAGGGCCTGGTAGCGCTCTATAAAATTGATGGGCACGACGATGGAGCGGCAGGCAGCTTTGCTTGCCTGATAGTGGATGAAAGCGCGTTTCAGGGACGAGTGATTAGCTTTAGCATGCAGCAGGTTGAGCAAGAGCCGATAGAGGTCACAGAGGCGGGTGTATTACGCCTACCCACTCTGGGCATCACCGCCCAGCTATTTCCCATTGATGAGGGCTTGCCAACGCTGGCGGACTGCTGTGATACGGGTCCAGGTAGCCGATTATGCAGGCAACTCGAGGGGGCGGCGGGCGAGTTCCTGAACGATCCGGCATGGCAAATCAGCGAGGTACATGCCAGACCCATGCGCTACAAGCCGGGCAGCCACTGCGTCATCTGTTATCAACTACAGTTGAGGCATGCCTTCGAAGAAGAGACGCGGCCTCTGACACTATTTGGCAAAGTCTACGCCGATGAAAGACGGGCACATGCTGTGCAGGCGTCTCAATTTCTCATCTACGCAGAGCAAATGCACATAGGAGTGATACCGCCTATGCTTCCGCAACCCTCTGGTCAGCCGGAAGATCTACGGTTGGTGATTAGTGAAGCCTTGCAGGGTGAGTCATTATGTCCTGGCACACGAGCGCTACAGGCTCATGTAGAATACGGAGACAAAGGGGGTATACGCTGCGTTGTCCTGCCAGTCGAGCGCCTGAAACGTACTGCTACGGCGCTGGCAATAATCCATCAAAGCGATACACTCACAGGAAAGCAGACATTACACACGGGATCGAAGGAAGCCAAAAAAGTGCTGGAGCGAGCACGTCTGCTCGCCGAGTATTATCCAGCGTTTGCGCATGAGATAACTACGCTGGCCGAGCGGCTAAGCAAATTGTTGTATCTTGCCCAACCAGAGCGCTATGGCCTGGCTCACGGAAATTTTAAGCCTAGCCAGATCCTCTTTACCGGTGAGGCCATAGCTGTAGTGGATTTCGACAGCGTCTGCCTGGCTGATCCCGCATTAGATATTGGCTACTTTCTGGCATATCTGCGACCACCCCAGCTATGGCATGGCAGATCTGGTATGCGCAGCTGGTTCGAAGGAGCAGAGCAGACATTTTGTGATACCTATCGCCAGGCGCTAGAGCTCTTTGACGAGGATAGTGCGGCGATTGAGAACGTTTTTGCTCGTGCCAGGCTCTATACAGCGGCGCTCATCTTCAAAATTGCCACGCGCCGTGTACATCGTCTTAACAGCCCGCGGCCACAAGAGCTCAAGGCGATGCTTAGTGAAATCCAGATGTGCATGCCGCCGGAGAAGATATATTAAACGTGTCTTTTTGGAAGAGCGTGTCAGGACAGACCATACTGGCTGCAGAGACGCGCATACGGTTCTGTGAGATGGTGCTTCTCCACCAGGGCGGTCACACGCTCCTGGATATCGGCGCGCGACGGATGGCCAAGCCGCCGATCGAGCGCGAGCGCCTGCACCCAACATGTCAGAGCCTCCTCGTACTTTTGCTGGTCATAGTAGAGCATGCCCTGGCGGCGCAGCACGGCGCAGCGCTCGGCGGGCGTATCCAGTTCAGTAGCAATGAGGATGGCATCATGGTAGCAGCGCTCTGCTTCAGAGAGGCGTTGGAGTGCACGTGCAACGTCGCCCAGGCCACGCAGGGCACGTCCTTCAACCTGTCTCGCCTCCTGCTCATATGCGATCGCCTGTGCCTGCTCATACAGTTCTCTGGCCTCCAGGTGTGCGCCCTCTATCAGGGCGATGGAACCCAGGGCATTGAACACACGAGCATGATCAATTCGATCGCCAATAGAGTTGAAGAGCGCAGCCGCTTTCTCGTAGCACTCGCGCGCTCCGGCGAGATCGCGTCGCTCGCGCATAATGTCGCCCAGCACCCAGAGCGTCCAGCCCTCACCGCGCCGTACGCCTTGCTCACGAAAAAGGGACAGGGCCTCATTACAGAGCTTTTCCGCGCTATCCAGCCGTCCCTGGTCGGCATTGACCAGGCCCTTATCCACCAATACCCAGGCCTGGCCGGTCCGCAAATTCAGGTCATTAAAGAGGCGAAGAGCCTCTTCATAATCATTGAGCGCCCGATGGTATTGTCCCAGAGCCTCGTAGATGGTGCCGCGATCGCGTAGAGCGGAGGCGCAACCCTCTCTATTTTGCAGTACACGGAAACTGGTCAGTGCCAGATCGAAGTGGCCCAGGGCCTCATAGTAGGAGCCACGACCACGCTTGACCTCGCCAATAACGATCTGCATCCAGGCTTCACCGATGGTATCACCAAGCTCGCGGAAGAGGGACAGGGCCTCCTGCGCATGCGTGCCGGCTGCCGCGAAATTGCCCACTTCGCGCAGCAGCATTGCAAGTTCGTAGAGCGCCCAGCCAGCGTACTCGTGCTCATTTCTCTGCTTATGGGACGCCAGGCTACTTCTGAGACAGGCCTCGGACTCCGCATAGCGACCCAGTGTACGCAGGAGGGCGCCCAGGCAGCACTGGACCTGAGCTTCACCGGTGAGATCCTCCAGGTACGCGGCATGCACAGCCGCACGGCGCAGCATTGCCTGCAATTCTGTGGCGTAGCCGCGGCCACACAACGCCCAGGACGCACGCACAGCCACGCGTATCGCCTGTTGCAGGTCTTGTGATTCGCCAGCACTCTCTAGATGTCCAAAGGCAGCGAACCACTCATCGGGGCCGGGTTGAGGCAAGGCAGCATAGTAGGCCGCGATCATACGATGGACGCGGTCACGCTCCTCGCGAGGCAGGTGCAAAAGGGCAAAGTGGCGCACCTGGGGGTGAAGGGAGTAGACGCGTCCATCAAACTGCATAAAGGATGCCTGCACCAGTTCATCACGGGCAGATGGCCAGTCCGTGGTCAGTGTGGCAAGCGTCACTTGAGGCTGAACGTGATCCATAACGCGCAAGCTGGCGGTTGAGCCTGATGTCTCATGTTCGCGCTCCTGGAGCATCACCTCGCTGGAGACGGGGTTTTTCGTGGGATTGACCAGTAAGAGAATCTGTTCGCGACTGAACGGCAGTCTGAAGGCCGAGAGATAGGACAGTAGCAGGCGCGCCAGCGGCGATAGGTGCCGATAAGAAACCTCTAGTACGGCCATGATACCTGCCAGGGGGGTACTACGCAATTCATCGCGCACCTCCTCCAGCGAACGGGTTGCGGCCTCTGGCGTATAGACCTTGCCCTCGATTGAGCGAGCGGTACCAAAGATCAGTTCCGCGCCCAGCGGGTAGCCGTCGAGCAGCGTGCAGATCTCGCGCAGGACGGCCTGTTGCATGGAGTCATCCAGGTGGATCTGCTGATCAAGCCCACTGGCGGATGCCAGTTCGGCGAAGAGTTGCAATAGATCGGCGTCACGCATCTTGCCCACACGATACTCATACCAGCGGCAAGGCTGGCCTTCCAGGGCAATGAGGGATTCGGGGTTGGAGCGAGACGTGACCAGAACCGTCACCTCAACCGGCAGAACGCAAAGGAAGTGCAGCCACGCTTCCAGTTCAGCACGATCCTTCACCTCTTCAAAGCTGTCCAGGAGCAGGAGGCAGGGAAGCTCCCGTCCGGCGAGGGAGCGCAGCGTTGCCAGCACCTGGCGCGCGCGATGGTTGTCATCAATGGTCGCGGCAGTGTTGACCGCCAGGCGCAAGCAATGCATGATTTCAAGCAGGGCATCGCCGAACGACTTTCCTTGCTGGAGCGAAATACCTATAATACCACCGGGAAACTTATCGCGATTGCGCAGCGCGGCTTCAAAGGCCAGCGCGCTCTTGCCAATGCCGGGAGAGCCTGTCAGAGCCAGGTGATGCATACCGCTACGCAGATGCAGCGCGCGGGCGACTTCACGCGATGGCCGACCGGAGGCAACGGCGGAGAGCAATTCATCCAGCTCTCGTAGTTCCTGTTCACGTCCAACGAAGACCGGAGGGGGGCCTAGATGAGCCAGCGGATGTTCATGTTCCTCCGGTTCGTCCTCGCTGGCCAGCAGTGGCACGGGGGCTTCCTGTCCTTCAGCGACGTGGCGATAGAGGACGGGGATAAACCAGCTGCGCTGCTGCATAGGGAGCAGGGCCTGGCGAGCACGCGCCAGGGCCTCTTCCAGCGTGCGGCCATCGGCCAACGCCTCGTAGAAGTGGAACATGAAGGTTGGGCTGAGATCATCCTGCAAAGAGTAGGGCATTGCGACTACCGCGGGCACCTGGGCCGTTACCAGAGCGGTAGCCAGGACAGCATCAATAGCGGCATGGCGTTGATGCTGGTGATGATGCTCATCGAACAGGGTAGCTGTTTCGCAGGCGGAGAAGACAGCCAGGCGCACATCGCTACTGAGAAAGAGGCCACGCAGGGACTGTGTGTCGATAAAGCGATTCAGGCCTTCGTCGTCGCAGAAGCAGAGATAGGTTTGCGGCTTCACGCGGCCCAGGGATGTACCACACTCGATACATTTACGCATGTCAGGTTCATTGACCGTTTCGCAGCCATCTTGTGGGCAAAGCCGGCCATAGGCGCCATGCCCATCGAAATGCACCACGTAGCAGGGGATGGCTGTATCGTTATCGTCGAGCATACTGGCCCCGCCATACGAGTTCAGGTAGCGCACGAGCTGATCAAAGGTGGGAGGCTCCAGCCTGTCGAGCAGCACCTGGCCACCATCGATCAGGGGTGCAAAGGCGCGTTCGAGCGCTTCATAGCTGCTTTCGGTTTCAAGGGGAGCACAGTCAGAGGGGGAGGCGCCGATATAGAGTACGCGCATGGGTGGCCGCACCGGCAGTTCACAGCCAACCGGTACATCGGGGCGCAGCAGTGCCCGGCTCAAGGTAAAAATGCCAGAGACCAGCAAAAAGTGGTCACCATTATGCAGCAATTCCCAGGGATAGCGGACGAATTCGTCGCAGCCGGGGCCAAAGCAAAAGGTCAGGGCTACCGTGCCACGGCGTTTGAGGGTGCGCTGGATAACACCACGCAGCACAGCCTGGATCGATTGCTCGGAAGTCTCGCGCCAGGGGGAATCAGCCGAACCGCCGCACAAAGCCTGGAACAGCTGGTGACCAATTTCATGCAGTTCCTGGTCATTGATATCCATATTATTTAGTTTTTTGAGGAGGAGATTGAGCTGCTTTGTGGTGTATGGAGGAATGAATTCGCCGCTAACCGTGCGCCCGGACCAACTTTCTTTTACCCGTAGTTCGAACGTATCATTTTCGCGGCTCTGGAACAGCAGGTTTAGTGTTTCTCCCATTTAAGCGGCATCTCTACCTTCGAGGACTTGACCAGCCAAACAACAGTGGAGTCTGTCAACTGGCTGAATGACAGTTACCAGCAGAGCCTAGCATAACAAATTAACGTAAGATTCGCAATACAGGTAGAGGGAAGAAGGGGGGCAAGTGTTTACTCGCCCCAGTAGAGTTCGACTTTGCCGAAGCGCACCAGGTCGCCAACTTTGACTCCGGCTTCTTCGAGGGCCTTGGTGACGCCCATCTTCTCCAGCGTGATCTGGAGACGGTCCATAGCTTCCTCGCTTTCGAGGTTGGTCATACTCACGACGCGCTCGACGCGTTTGCCACGCACGATATAGGTTCCATGTTCTTTGGCAACGGTAAAAGCGTCTTCTGGTACGGGCCGCAGCACGGGTCCCTGCATATCGGCCAGGGGCTGCGCGGCTGCGCGCTCTTCCTCTTCGCGCTGGATTTCTGCCAGGCGCTGTGCCGCGTACTGCATCAGTTCTTTTGTGCCCTGCTGGGCTGCGGCGGAGATAGCGAAGACGGGATAGCCGGCAGCTTCAGCCTGTTTTTTCACTTCATCCCAGCGCTCCTGGGCTTCGGGCAGATCGATTTTATTCAAGACGACGATCTGGGGCCGCTGCGCAAGCTGCTGGTCGTATTCACCTAATTCGCGATTAATGGTGGTGAAATCTTCCCAGGGATCGCGGTCGAACGCGGCCCCGTCGAGCATGTGGATGAGCAGGCGGGTGCGTTGAATGTGGCGCAGGAACTCGTGGCCAAGGCCCACGCCCTGGGCCGCACCCTCGATCAGACCGGGGATATCGGCCAGCACAAAGCCGTAACCGCCGCCTCCACGGACGTCGCCAAGTTCGACCACGCCGAGGTTGGGGACCAGGGTGGTAAAGGGATAGTCGGCGATCTTGGGCCGGGCAGCGGTGACAACGGAAAGCAGGGTTGATTTGCCAGCGTTGGGATAGCCGACCAGGCCGACATCGGCGATCAGGCGTAGCTCCAGCTGCAGCCAGCGCTCTTCACCTGGTTCGCCATTCTGTGACTCCCGGGGAGCCTGGTGGGTTGAGGTTGCGAAATGGACGTTGCCGAGGCCGCCGCGTCCACCCCGCGCGACCATCACGCTCTGGCCTGGCTCAACCAGGTCAGCCAGTATCTCCTGGGTCTCAGCGTCACGTATGATGGTGCCACAGGGGACGCGCAGGGTGATGTCCTCGCCTTTGGAGCCATGCATTTTCTGGCGCATACCTGCCTGGCCCGATGTAGCTTTAAACTCCTGTTTATAGCGATAATCGACCAGTGTATTGAGGCTGTTGGTGGCTTCCATATAGACACTGCCGCCCCTGCCGCCGTCGCCGCCGTCAGGGCCACCCAGGGGGGCAAATTTTTCGCGCCGGAAGTGGATGGAGCCATTGCCGCCATTGCCGGCTTTAACAAAGATTTTTGTATGGTCGTAGAGCATTTTCTTCTTACCAGCTATCTTTACAAATCGTCATAGGTCGCAGTAAATTGTATCCGTCATTTGGTGGGCTGTCAATTCGCTCAAAAAAGCGAGGTTCCTGGGAAGAAGAGCCAGAATCGCCAAAACCGGTACCGAAACCCTTCACAACCCTTCACACGGCTCCGGAGGCCGATGCAACCCTTCACCGAACCCGTCACAACACCTCACAACCCTTCACACTCTTTGTTTTCCGAGGAAGGAGCCTCCCACCGCCCCCGGCCACCCGCGAGGGAGTGACCCTACATTTTGGGTGGGCATGGGGGAGACGAGGAAAGGAGTTGGCAAACATTTTTTGGGAATCGATGTCAAAAAATCTA
>JAFMRP010001074.1 GCA_017354095.1 Ktedonobacteraceae bacterium | reverse complement strand
GTTTTACCTGCTGCAGACGTAAAAACTCTGATGTGCTGATAAGGCGCTCTTCTCGCTCACCCAACGCAATCAGATCATACAGGCTATCGCGTACTGTTGCTATCGGTTGCTCATCGGGTAAGAGAGGAAGTCCAGCCTCATCCAGCAAGGGTTGCCACATAGAGGCCTGCACTACTGCTTCCGTCGCACGTTGTTGATCCGCTTGTTGCTTCGCTTCAGATTGTCCCTGCGAGCCCATGCGCCTTTTTTTCTGCTCCTCTCATAACGTCTATTAGAAATTGTAGCAAATGGGAGAGGCAATGTCTAATGAGGGATAAGGACTTTCAAAACACCGTAGAGAAAGTTGTCAGGAGGTAGAATCCTGTAATGAAAAAACTCGTACCAAAACCCTACATAACCCTACAGGGCCGCTCCCCAGGCCGATGCAAACCCTACATAACCCTACATCAACTATGCATAACCCTACAGGGCCGCTCCAGAAGCTGATCGAGGGCCAATTGAAGGGCATTTTCCATCTATGTGCATCGATTCATATTTATGCGTGTGGATCGTTATATATCATTTCACAGCATGACCAATTAGCATTCGATCAGGAAGCGAGCGTTTCGAGCAACCAGCGGACCATTGCCTCATCGGGTGCTTTGACCATCTGCTCAATCAGGAGTGCCATCTGATCGGCGCTCTTGACCTTGCCAAGCTGCGCCTGCGCCAGTTCCAGCAGAGCAGGGAAACGACCGCGTATGACACTAAGCCCCATGCGTTGTGCAGCTTTAGCAGATTCTGCTACTATCCTGATTCTTTCTGCTTCCTTAATCCTGGCTTCCGCCTCGGCCTTAGCTCTAGCTTCTGCTTCCTTAATCCTGGCTTCCGCCTCGGCCTTAGCTCTGGCTTCCGCTTTTTTGATCTCGGCTTTGAATTTGGCTTTGGCTTCAGCCCTGGCTTTGGCTTCAGCTTCGGCTCTGGCTTCGGCTACGATTTTATCTACAGCTTTGGGTAGTTCTCTGGCGACTGCACTGGCGATCAGTTTTTTGTAGTGTGGATCTTGCTCAACCAGCTCGTCCCATATGTTCACCCGTTCAAGAACTTCTTCTTTCTCTTCAAGCATGATCGTCTTGCTCCTCCGCAACAAAACGCTAAGCCACTTTAACTGATGCGCTAATTGTACCTGATCATTCTGGTAATATTCTAGCATTTCTTCGATAGCCTGGAAAAGCAAGCTGGCGTTGACACCATGCATCACCGGCAGCAGCGGATACATGCTCACATGATGTCCTACCAGATAATTCTGTGCCTCCTGCTGCCACAACGCTATCATGTGAAAACGAAAAATGACTAACTCTTCCTCTCCGCTCATCTCTTTGTATGGTGAGACCACCGTTTTCACTGGAAAGGGATAGATAACGATCGAGATCACAGGCAGCTCGTATTTCTGGTTAAAGTAGGCGTGATAGTTGAGCAGGCGCGCATTATAACACAGCCATATTATGCATGCAAGCAATTCTATTGATGATAGGAGGGCCGGGGGTTAGCCTCTTCCTACGTGTTATACTTATGAGTATTGAGAAATGGTGATTGTATCCCAATAGCGAGGAATAGCATACTATTTTTATGGCAACAACAAATGAACAGAGTACGGAACCGGCTCATCCTATTAAACTGATCGTTATAGATATTGATGGGACGCTGCTCAGCCCGCAGCGCACCATCACACCACGCACGCATGCGGCTATCCAGGCGGCTCGCCGGTCAGGCATCATCGTCACACTGGCGACGGGCAGACGCTATATCAATGTCGCGCCGATCGCGGATGAACTAGGTATTGATATTCCCCTGATTCTCTGTGATGGTTCGATCATTATCGAGCATCCAGCCAGCAATGTACTCTTCACACAACCACTTGATGCCAGCCTTGCGCAGCAGATTGTGGACGTGCTGGTGCGCCATCGTATTCAGCCAGTGGTACATCATATGAACGCGGGAATTGAGGAGTCGTGGACGGGTCACGAGGAGTTTGACACACCATCGGTGCGGCTCTATTTCAAGGCATGGCCAGAGAATACACATCGCAGGCCACACGCCACGCTCTGCATCGGGCAGCCGAACCCACTGCGCGTGGTAGCCTTTGCCTCCCTGGAAGAGATCTACAAGCTTTCTGAGGAAATATCGAAGCTTAACTGCTCCTGGAATATTGTGAATACTGGCAATTATGGTAGCTCTGAGCTAGCTGTGATGAATCCTGTCTGCACCAAGGCATCAGGCGTACAAGCGCTGGCGAGGCACTTTGGCATTGCGATGGAACAAGTGATGGCCATCGGCGATAATAATAATGATGTAGAGATGCTACGCGAGGTAGGTTGGGGTGTGGCGATGGGCCAGGCAGAGGTGCATGTGAAGGCGGCAGCGCGCGCGGTAACGGCCAGCAATGCTGAGGATGGCACGGCACAGGCTATCGAACGCTACGCGCTCAATGGCAGTGCACGGACGGCGTGAAATGATGAGGGGATATGCAGGCCATCTGCGGCGGCCTGCATAACTTATCACGAGTGGCTACTATCCAGGGCATTCTCAAATTCGCGCAGGCGTGCTACCTGGCGATGGTTGGGGGCAGCCTGCCAGCGCTTGCGCATCACGAGATCGAGAGCTTCGCCAGCAGGCATACCACCGTGGACCAGTGA